>CAUAHS010000237.1 GCA_958428885.1 uncultured Eubacteriales bacterium | reverse complement strand
TATCCCCGCCCGGTGAGCGCTCTCCCCTGTCGGGCCAGCAGCACCAGCAGCGCGATGTAGAGTGCTGCCGACGCGATGGCGCGGACGTAGACGCCCGTCAGGCTCTGAGCAGGGCTCACGGTCTCTAGCAGGGCAATGGCGACGAAGACGGCATAGGCGGCGACGGCCCAGAGCACGAGGTCGCGCGGTCTCTCCCCCGACGTAGTCGCAAAGGCCGAGCGGATGCCGGAGCGCATACCTAGCAGGAGCACAAAATTCAGCACGATGTTCGCCGTTGAGGCGAGATAGCCCAGCCCCCCGAAGAGCCCGGGTCTTGCCGCAGACGCAGCGGTGCCGACAGCTTCCATGACAAGCAGAATTACCGACGCCGCATACGCCAGGGCAAAGCCGCGCGCGCTGCGTCTCAGGCTGCGGAAGCCGAGGTACACGAGCACGGAGCCGACGCATGGCAGGATGTATTCAAGATAGAGCACCCCAATCCGGAATGTCACCAGGGCGAGACCCCAGATTATCCGGCGCATGGCTCGGCTCCAGGGTTCGGCCTGTTCCTCGGGCGGGGGCGGGAGCTCGCCCGCCGTCTGGGCCAGCATGAGGTCATATTCGCGCTCGTTCACGGTTCGTCACCTCCCAGCAGGGTGCGCAGCTTTCTTTTGATGCGGTAGAGACGCCCCTCGACGGCGCGTTCGGTCGTCCCCAGCTCCGCTGCGAGCTGGGCGGTGGACTGGAGATAATAATATTTGCGGTAAAACAACCGCCTGTCGGCCTCACTGAGCCTCGAGAGTGCGCTGCGCAGTCTCTCAGCCCGTTCGCGGCGGAGCAGCTCCTCCTCAGGACCCGGTGCGGAGTCCGCCAGCTCCTCTCCCAGACTCTCAGCGGCGAGGGCTCCCTTTCTCCAGCGCTCACGCAGGCAGTCTATGGCCGTACTGCGGCAGAGCAGCGTCAGCCAGGTGGAGACCGCGCCTCGTGCCGGGTCATAGTCCGCAGAGCGCTCCACCGCCCGGAGCCAGACCCGCGAGACGCAGTCCTCGACCGCCTCATCATCACGCAGTATGCCTCGCGCGATGTATTCGAGCATGCCGGAGTATTGCTCCAGCAGCGCCTCCATATCCATTTCCAACGCCCTCACCACCTCTCCGACAATATATACGCCGACGCGGCGAAAAACCCACGCACTATTTTTCTTATCTCAGCAATATGCAAAAAGGGGACCCTCATGCGAGGGTCCCCTCTGCTTTTGCAGTTATTTGAGCTTGGCGAGGCTGGCCTCGAGGTTGGCGATGAGCGCCTTGGCCTTTTCGGCCCTCTCGCGCTCGGCGTTGACGACCGCCTCGGGCGCACGGGAGACGAAGGACTCGTTGGCGAGTTTCTTCTCCTGGGCCTCGAGCTGCTTGTGCGCCTTCTCGAGCTCCTTTTCGATCCTGGCGCGCTCGGCGTCGAGGTCGACCAGCTCGGCCATCGGCATGAGGACGCGGGCGGTGGGCGTGGTCACGGTGACCATGCCTTCGGCGCTCTCCTCCTCGTCGCTGCCGGCGCCGGAGATGCCGCGGACCTCGACCTCGCTCGCAGAGGCGAGACGGGTCAGATACTTCGCACCCGCGCGGTAGGTGTCCTGATCCAGGGCGCAGACGATGAGCTTCGCCTTGCGGGAGGGCGGGACGTTCATCTCGGCGCGGCGGCTGCGCACAGCGCGGATGACCTCCATGACGTGCTCAAAGCCGGCCTCGTCCTCGGGGAAGGACAGCGCCTCGTCGTACTTCGGGTACGGCGCCACGATGAGCGCCTCGCCCTCGTGCGGGATGGCCTGGAAGATCTCCTCGGTGATGAAGGGCATGAAGGGGTGCAGCAGCTTGAGTATGCCGGTGAGGACGTACAGCAGCACGCGCTCCGCGCCCTCCCTGGCCTCGGCGTCGGAGCCGTTCAGGCGGGCCTTGGCCAGCTCGATGTACCAGTCGCAGTAGGTGTCCCAGATGAAGTCGTAGATCTTCTGCGCGGCGATGCCGAGCTCGTAGCGGTCGAGGTTGTCGCGCACCTCGCCGACGAGGCTGTTGTACTTGCTGAGCACCCACTTGTCGGGCAGCTCCAGTTTTTCGGGCAGGGCGGTGTCCTCGATGGAGAGGTTCATCATGACGAAGCGGCTGGCGTTCCAGATCTTGTTGGCGAAGTTGCGCATCGCCTCGCAGCGCTCGACGTAGAAGCGCATGTCGTTGCCGGGGCTGTTGCCGGTGATGATGTTGAACCTCAGCGCGTCGGCGCCGAAGCGGTCTATCATCTCGATGGGGTCCACGCCGTTGCCCGCGGACTTGCTCATCTTCTTGCCCTGCGGGTCGCGGATGAGGCCGTGGATGAGCACGGTGTGGAAGGGTATCTCGTGCATCTGCTCGCAGGCGGAGAAGATCATGCGGGCCACCCAGAAGAAGATGATGTCGTAGCCGGTGACGAGCACGTCGGTGGGGTAGAAATACTTGAGGTCCTCGGTCTTTTCAGGCCAGCCGAGCGTGGAGAAGGGCCAGAGCGCGGAAGAGAACCAGGTGTCCAGCACGTCGGGGTCCTGCTCGATGTTCTTGCTGTGGCAGGCCTCGCACTCGGTGGCGTCCTCCTTGGAGACGGTGACGTGGCCGCAGTCGGCGCAGTACCAGGCCGGGATGCGGTGGCCCCACCAGAGCTGGCGGGAGATGCACCAGTCGCGGACGTTGTACATCCAGTTGAGGTAGGTCTTGGAGAAGCGGTCGGGCACGAACTTGACCTCGCCGTCCTCGACGACACGGATGGCCTCCTTCGCGAGGGGCTGCATCTTCACGAACCACTGCTCGGAGGAGATGGGCTCAACGTCGCTGTGGCAGCGGTAGCAGGTGCCGACGTTGTGGGAGTAATCCTCGACCTTGACGAGATAGCCCTCCGCCTCGAGGTCGTCGACTATGGCCTTACGGGCCTCATAGCGGTCCATGCCGTTGTACTTGCCGCCGTTTATGATCTTGGCATCGTCGTCGAGGATGAGGATGTAGTCGAGGTCGTGCCTCTGGGCGACCTCAAAGTCGTTCGGGTCGTGGCAGGGCGTCATCTTGACGCAGCCGGTGCCGAAGTCCATCTCTACGTAGTCGTCCGCGACGATGGGTATCTCACGTCCCACGAGGGGCAGGATGCAGGTCTTGCCGACGATGTCCTTATAGCGCTCGTCGTTCGGGTTGACGGCCACGCCGGTGTCGCCGAGCATGGTCTCGGGACGGGTCGTGGCGATGATGAGGTCG
>CAUAHS010000236.1 GCA_958428885.1 uncultured Eubacteriales bacterium | reverse complement strand
CTTTGAAAAGGTGGACGAAACTTTCAAACGCGCGCTTAAGCGCGCAGGGCGGTCAATGCTCGAAGGCGATCAGCTCGCTGCCGTCGGCGAAGGTGGCGACGATATAGTCCCGGCCACTGAAGAGCACTCCGTTATCGTCGCGGCTCGTCGTGCACCAGCGCAGGGAGCTCACGCTCTTGCCGCTCAGCGCCGTCAGCTCAGTGAGTTCGGGGATGCAGTCGTTGTTCCGGCCGCTCAGCTCCACGAAGTACCAGCGGTCGTCGGATGTGCCTATGACCGCATTGGCGTCCGTTCCCGGGAACCAGCTCGTGCAGGGCAGCTCGTACACCGCCGTCACAGTGCCGGGGGCCGGGATCGTCCGCTCCGTCTTCATCGCCGCCGTGACCTGCTCCCGGCGCTTGCCCTCCGCCGCCTCTTCCGCATTAGTGGAGTTCGGATCCGCAAAGTCCGTCCAGAGCTCCGCCTTGTCGACGACCACCGTCGCCTTCCCGGCACTGAGCGTAACGCGGAAGTTCGGGTTGTCATAGCCCGCGAGTGCCACGCTCGAGGCAAAAGGCGTTCCGTCCGGGGCTGAAGTCACCTTGTCCGCCGCCTTGTCTGAGGCGCCGGAGGCGCGGTAAATGAGCGTCGCCGCCTCGGCACGGCTCAGCGTCTTGCCCGGACGGAAGGTGTTGTCCTCAAAGCCCTCTATTAGCCCTGCGGCACACACTGCGCCGACCCAGCCCACATAGCTCTGGCCCACGTCCGCCGCATCCTTGTACGGGATGTCGCCGCTGCCGCCCTGCCCGAGCCCCAGCGCCGAAGCCAGTATCTTCGCCGCGAGCTGGCGCGAGACGGGCTCGTTGAACTCCGTCCGCTTGGCGTCCTGCTCGTCCAGCCAGCCCTTGTCATAGGCGTTTGCCATCTGGCGGCCGGCCCAGTGGCCGTTCTCTGCCCCGGTCTCAAGGCCCAGGCAGCGCGCCACGATGGTCACGAACTCCGCCACGCTCACATTTCCGTCCGGGCGGAAAGTCCCGTCCTCGTAGCCGTCGATGTAGCCCGCAGCCGTCATCTCCCTTATCTCAGCCGAGTACCACTTGCCGTCCGGCACATCCGAGAAGCCGGATACCGCCAGCGCTCCCGTGCACAGCGTCAGGCACAGCACTCCGGCGAGAATGAGGGATATTGCTTTTTTCATGTTGATATCTCCTTTTTGGGAAGCCCTTGTTTTCGACTTCCATCGTTTATAATTATAGCGCTTTTCGGCCCCTTCGGCAACGATTGAATCAAAACTGCCTTTGCGGGAAAGACTACCTGTACTTTCCTAAAAAGGGGTTTTTGCTTTTGCAGGGCAAGGTCGAGATATGCGGCGTAAACACGTCCAAGCTGCCGGTGCTCAAAAATGACGAGGCTCAGGCGCTGCTAAAGCGGGCCAAAGCCGGAGACAAAGCCGCACGCGAGGAACTCATAAGCGGCAACTTGCGGCTGGTGCTCTCGGTGATACAAAAGTTCTCCGGCCGGGGCGAAAACGTGGATGATCTCTTCCAGGTGGGCTGCATCGGCCTCATCAAGGCCATTGACAACTTCGATACCACGCAAAATGTAAAGTTTTCAACTTACGGAGTCCCCATGATCGCGGGCGAGATACGGCGCTATCTCCGGGACAACAGCTCCGTGCGCGTCTCCCGCTCCATGCGGGACACCGCCTACCGCGTGCTCCAGGCCCGCGAAAAGCTCACCGCCGAGACCGGCCGGGAGCCGACGACTGAGGAGATCGCCTCCGCCCTGGGCATAAAGCGCGAGGAAGTCGTCTTTTCCCTCGACGCCATCTCCGACCCGGTCTCGCTCTTTGAGCCCGTCTATTCCGACGCCGGCGAGAGCGTCTGCGTCATGGACCAGCTCCGTGATGACCGGGACACGGACGAGAGCTGGCTGGAGCGCCTAGCCCTCTCCGACGCCATTTCCTCCCTCGGCGAGCGCGAAAAACGCATCCTCGCTTTGCGCTATTATGACGGCAAAACGCAGATGGAAGTTGCAGACGAGATCCACATCTCCCAGGCCCAGGTCTCCAGGCTCGAGAAAAACGCCATTGCGCAGATAAAAAAGAACATCTTTGCTCAGTGAGTGCGGACTCGCCTGCATTTTCCGGCGCCGGGTCGCATATGCTCTGGCGAGGAGGGATGAGGTATGGCCTGTCTGTTTTCGGAGCTCAGGTGCAAGGAGGTCATCGACCTGCACAGCGGGCAGAGGCTCGGCTATGTCTGCGACGCGGAATATGACCCATGCGACGGAAAGATCCTCGCCATAATCGTCCCCGGCCAAGGTCGAGCCGGGGGGCTGCTCGGCCGTGAGGACGCCTATGTCATTCCCTGGAGCAGCATCTCAAGGCTCGGCAGCGACATCATCCTCGTCGACCTCGAACAGTCCCCATCCCGCCGCCGCCGTGAAAAGCGCCCGTTCCTGTATTGAAACAAGAAGCCCCGGTCCTCCGACCGGGGCTTTGGTTTTTATTCAGGCTGCCGCTCATCCGTGCGGCCGAGCAGAAAGTCCACGCTGACGCCATAGAAGTCCGCCAGCGCGCAGAGCACATGCGGCGGTATCATCCGCTGACCGCTCTCGTAATAGGCGTACGTCCGCTGCGGCACATTTATCGCCGCGCCCACCTGGGCCTGCGTCAGATCCCGGTCCTCCCGAAGATCGCGTATCCGCTTGTAGCGCTCCATCTGCATCACCAACGAGAGTATAGCTTAGAACAATATGTTCTATTGACATTTTGAACATATTGCTCTAAGCCATGCCCGAGAGGTGAGATAATGCCGAATTACAAAGAACTGTACTTGAAAATGTTCCGTGCAAGTGAGGAAGCGGTCAATATCCTTTTGGAAGCCCAGCGTGAATGCGAGGAGCTTTTTATCAGCCAGCCTGAGCCGGAACTGACCCTGCTCCGCCGTTCTGATGAGGGCAAGCCGTTGGATGTGGACACACCGACCCCTGTTGCGCGCGATACTTATTATAAATAAGCCGAAAACTGCAAAAAATACCTTGCAAAGCCTGGGGGCTTTTGCTATAATGTATCGGCATTACGCACGGATGGGGGGATTCCCGGCCCGGTGACCGCGAGGTTGGGCCGTGGGGAGATGAGCCCCGCCGGAGGTAATAACAAAATAAAGGAGGAAACAAACAATGGCAGTAGTATCCATGAAGCAGCTGCTGGAGGCTGGTGTGCACTTCGGCCACCAGACCCGCCGCTGGAACCCCAAGATGGCCGAGTACATCTACATGGAGCGTA
>CAUAHS010000235.1 GCA_958428885.1 uncultured Eubacteriales bacterium | reverse complement strand
CGAGGCTCATGAGCTGTTCGCCGTCCGTCGTGCGGACGATGCGGCCCTCGCGCAGATCGAGGCTCGACACCGGCATCCGCGTGAGCTTGTGGGCGTAGTCGAGTATCTTCTCCCTGAGCAGCGCTCCGGTCTTGCTGATGGCAAAGCCGCCGACGTAGGTCTGGCGCGAGGCGTAGGCGCCGCTGCCGTAGGGCGTCACGTCCGTGTCCTGGGTCGAGACGACGTGCACGCTCCCCACCGGGATGCCGACGGCGTCCGCGGTCATCTGCGCATATGCCGTGTCGCAGCCCTGGCCTATTTCTGTCTCGCCGGTCTGCACCTGGACCGAGCCGTCCTGGTTGAGCACCATGCGGCAGGATGAGCTCTCCAGCGAGATGGGCCACACACCGGTGTTGTACCAGTAGAGCGCCATGCCCACACCGCGGCGGATGTTGCCCGTCTGGGGCTTTGAATACTCCGCATACAGCCGCTCGAAATCCGTGGCCTTGGCCCCCGCCTCCATGCAGGCGCGGAAGCTGTCGCTCCAGTTCACGTTCTTGGAATACTCGTCCCGGTAGCCCTTCGGCATGGCTATCTTGCGGCGCAGCTCGATGGGGCTCATGCCGAGCGCCTTTGCCACGTCGTCTATGTGCGCCTCTCCGGCGAAGGTGGCCTGGGGTATGCCGTAGCCCCTCATTGCGCCCGCGGGCGGGAGGTTGGTGTAGGCCGTCCAGGAGTCGCACTCCAGGTTCTCGCAGGGGTAGATCTGCGGGAAGGAGTTCATGCCCTTGGCGCAGATGCCGTGCCCGTGCGAGGCGTAGCCGCCCTGGTTCGACCAGCACTCGAGCTTGCGCGCGGCGAAGCTGCCGTCAGGCCGCACCCAGGAGATTATATGGCTGCGTATGGCGTGGCGGACACGGTTGCAGGTGAAGGTCTCCTCCCTGCTGCACTCGATCTTGACCGTCCGGCCGCCGAGTTTCGTGGTGAGCCAGGCGCAGAGCGGCTCATAGAGCGCGTCCTGCTTGTTGCCGAAGCCGCCGCCTATGTAGGGCTTTATGATGCGCACCTCGCCCCAGGGTATGCCCAGGGCCTGGCCCACGATGCGGCGCACGATGTGCGGTATCTGCGTCGAGGTCACGACGGTGACCCGGCCGTTCTCCATGTAGGCCCAGCAGTTGTGGTTCTCGAGGTGGCAGTGCTGGACGGTGGGCGTGTCGTACCAGCCCTCGACCTTGATGAGCCCCGGCTCCTTGATCGCCTCGGCGTAGTTGCCCGTGCGGATGCTGCTGTGGCCGAGGACGTTGTTCGGGTATCCCTCGTGCAGCTGCGGAGCGCCCTCACGCATCGCCTCCTGCACGTCGAGGACGAAGGGCAGCTCCTCATACTCGACCTCTATCTCCCGCAGCGCCTTTTTCGCCGCGAGCTCGTCCGCGGCGACGACTACCGCCACGTCGTCGCCCCAGAAGCGGACGTGGTCGGTGAGCAGCAGCCGGTCGGCTATGTCCTGGTGGTCTATATCCGTCGACCAGGGGTGTCCGGCGGTGGGAAAGTAGTTCTTCGGCACGTCAAAGCAGGTGAAAACGGCCTCGACCCCCTCGAGCCTGAGGGCAGCCTCGGTGTTTATGCTCTTCACCAACGCGTGGGCGTGCGGCGCATGCAGCACCTTGGCCACGAGCGCGTTTTTGCCGCAGAGGTCGGCGGTGTACATGGCCCGGCCGGCCGCCTTGTCCGGGGCGTCGACCCGGGGTACACGTTTTCCTACGTAGCTCATACTGTGCCTCCCTTCTTTCCCCTTATTATAGCCGCAGTGCAGCCGGTGCGCAAGTCATTTGCGGCCCTTGACGCGGTGCGCCCGCGCGGCATATACTTGTTGCATAAATTCCGAGGGGAGGCGCGGCGTTTGGATGAACATGGTATAGGCTGCGTACTGATGGCGGCGGGTGCGTCCTCGCGCTTCGGGGCGGACAAGCTCTCGGCCAAGCTCGGCGGGGTGAGCCTCCTGCGCCGGGCGGCGCTTGCCGTACCTGCGGAGCGCCTTGGCTCCGTCGCACTGGTGACGGCGCGGAAAGAGGGACTTGAGCTGGCGGATGAATTCGGCTTCATACCCGTGATAAACGCCGAGCCGGAGCGCGGGGCGAGCCTCACTGTGAGGCTCGGACTTGAGGCTGTGCGGCCCTGTGCGGCGGCGCTTTTCATGACGGCCGACCAGCCGCTGCTCCGGCGTGAGACCGTGGCACGGCTCATCGACGCCTGGCTGGAGCGGCCGGAGCACATAGCGGCGCTCGCCCACGGCGGCGTGCGCGGCAACCCCTGCCTCTTCCCCGAGCGATATTTCCCGGAGCTGCTCGCGCTGGAGGGCGACCGCGGCGGCTCGGCGGTAATAAGGCGGCACCCGGAGGCGCTGCTGCTCGTCGAGGCCCCGGCGGAGGAGCTGGCGGACGTGGATACGGCCCGCGACCTTGCGGAACTCGCGTCGGACATTCGATAAAAATCAAAAGCCCCGACCCTCTGAAGGGTCGGGGGATTTTTTATTTTGAGAGGCCCTTCCACGCTCTGGCGTAGAAGGCGACGTAGCCGACGAAGGCGAAGACTGTGGCGGCGAGGCAGATGCCTATGAGCGCATCGCTGACCGGCTCAGGCATTCCGGGGATGACCAGCAGGAGAAACACGACGGCATAGGTCACGGCGGTGCAGACCTTGCCGTACCACTGGGCTCCGTCCATGCGGAAGCCACGCCGCAGCATAACGGCGCCCATGCCGAGCATATACAGCTCCTTGACCACGTACAGCCCGAAAACCACGCCCATGAGCGGATATCTGAACGACATGCTCAACGCTATTGCGGCGAAGGTGAATTTGTCCGCGACGGGGTCGATCAGCTTGCCCCAATCCGTTATCATGTTGAAGTGCCGCGCGATCTTGCCGTCCAGCATGTCCGTCAGACCGGACACGGCGATCACGACGGCAGCATACGCATAGTCCCTGTCCGTCTCGGCGCTGAAATAGACCACGAGATAAACAGGGATTAGTACGAGCCGGAAGTAGCTCATTATATTAGGAATGGAAAAATATTCTCTACGCCAATCCCGCTTCAAAATAATCACTTCCGAGGAAAATATACCACATATCCCGGCTCAGGTCAATGCCGCGGCGTTCCGGGAACGAGCTCAATCTATGCCTCAAAATTCAACAAAAAGCCAATTGACCCCGCCGCTTGTATATTTTCTCACGTGCTCCGTTGTTTACTCGGCTGGGCAAAAAAAGCGGGCCCCGGGCAGATGCCCAAGGGCCCTTTGGAGGGAGTAGAAAATCATCTGTATTTGTCGATGACG
>CAUAHS010000234.1 GCA_958428885.1 uncultured Eubacteriales bacterium | reverse complement strand
GGACGGCCGCCAGACCGAGACCGCCGACAACTGGAAGAGCTCCGCCGAGAGCTGGCTCATCCCGCGGTATGAGGACACGGTGGAGATCCGCTTCGGCGGCCGGGTCGAGGAAAACTGGGACTACTTCGGCAACTGCCACGCCGAGCTCAAGGACTACACCACGGTCCTCGCCGTCCCGCGCGACATGCTCATCGCGGGCTACGGCGGCGGCAAGGTGAACACCCTCCGCCTCTGGGAGGCGCACAGCCCCAACTCCCTCGACATGTACCAGTTCTCCGAGGGCGAGTATGTCAAGAGCATGGAGCAGCGCACCCTCGCCGAGGTCATCACCAAGGTGCTCTACCCCGCGGACGACCACATGGAGGGCAAGACCCTCCGCCTCAAGCAGCAGTACTTCTTCGTCTCCGCCACGGCGCAGACCATCGTGAAGCAGCACCGCAAGCAGTGGGGCGACGTGCGCTCCTTTGCCGAGCACCACGTCGTGCACATAAACGACACGCACCCCACGCTGATGATCCCCGAGCTCATGCGCATCTTCATGGACGAGGACGGCCTGGGCTGGGACGAGGCCTGGAACATCGTGTCGAACTGCGTGGCCTACACCAACCACACCATCATGTCCGAGGCGCTCGAGACCTGGCCGCAGGGCCTGGTGCAGAGCCTGCTGCCGAGGGTGTTCGAGATAATCAGCGAGATAAACCGCCGCTGGCGCGCCGTCTTGAGCGAGAAGTTCGGCGGCGACGGCGGACGCATCGCGCGCAACGCCATCATCGAGGGCGGCAAGGTCCACATGGCCAACATGTGCCTCGCGGGCTGCTACATGATAAACGGCGTCTCCGCCCTGCACGGGGACATCCTCAAGAACAGCCTCTTCGCGGATGTGTACTCCTTCGAGCCGGAGAAGTTCACCTACGTGACCAACGGCATCGACCACCGCCGCTGGCTCTCCCAGATCAACCCCAAGCTCGACAGCCTCGTGCGCGAGCTCATCGGCCCGGGCTACCTCAGAAAGCCCGAGGAGCTCATCGGCCTGCGCAAGTTTGAAAACGACGCCGAAGTGCTCATGCGCCTGCAGGAGATAAAGGGCTTCAACAAGGCCTCTCTGGCCGAGTACATGAAGAAGTCCCAGGGCTTCGAGCTCAACACCGACGCCGTGCTGGACGTCCAGGTCAAGCGCCTGCACGAGTACAAGCGCCAGCTGCTGTGCGCCATGCTCATAGCCCACCTCCAGGATAGGCTGCACGATGACCCGGATATGGACTTCGTGCCGCGCACCTTCGTGTTCGGCGCCAAGGCCGCCGCGAGCTACAAGACCGCAAAGCGCATAATCGAGCTCATCTGCTCCCTCTCCGCCGACATCAACGCCGACCCGGTCTGCAAGGGCAGGCTGCAGGTGTTCTTCCTCGAGAACTACCGCGTCTCCGTGGCCGAGAAGCTCATGCCCGCGGCACAGGTGTCCGAGCAGATCTCCACCGCCGGCAAGGAGGCCTCCGGCACCGGCAACATGAAGCTCATGATGAACGGCGCCGTCACCATCGGCACGCTCGACGGCGCAAACGTCGAGATGTACCAGCGCCTGGGCGACGAGAACATGTTCCTCTTCGGTCTGAGGGCCAACGAGGTCGAGGAGCGCAAGCGCCACGGCTACGACCCGAACTCCGTCGCCGAGAGCGACCCGAGGCTCCGCCGCGTGCTGCAGCGCTTCAACTCCGGCCTGGCCGACGGCAAGAGCTATGCAGACCTCGTGAGCAGCCTGCTCTACGGCGGCGACCAGTACATGCTGCTGGCCGACTTCGCCTCCTATGTCGCCTGCCACGACCGGCTCTATGAGGCCGTCCGTGACCGCAGCGGCTTCGCCCGCATGGGCCTCGTGAACATCGCCGAGAGCGGCATCTTCGCCGCCGACCGCGCCGTCCGCGAGTACGCCGAGAACATCTGGAAGCTGTAAAGAACAATAAAGTAAGCCGCCCCGGCCGAAACACGGCTGGGGCGGCTTTTATTTTTCGCTGGGCGCAGCGTCGGCGTCAGCGAAGATGAGGTCGTCAATATCCGTCTGCATTTTCGTCACCTCCACAAGCGGCACATATACAGCATATGCCCGCCGCCGGTGAAGTATGACTTTTTTTCAGCGTTCCTCCTCGTCTGACCAGGCCTCGAGGGAGTCGTATTCCCCGTCGGGGGTGAAGGGACCTGTGTTTCTGCCTGGGTCACGCTCCTGCTCCGGTCCGCGTTCCTCTTCGCCGCGCTTTTCTTCCCACGCCATGGCTTACCCTTCCTTTCAGTACATAATTTTCCTGCTGCGGCCCACAACTTTTCATCCCGCCGCAGCGTCAATATTATGTGCCCCTTTTCGACGTATAGATTATACCATATCCGGCGCATTTATTCCAGCGAAAAGGGCGCTTTTTCAGGAACCTTTCAGCCTCGGCAGCGTCTTAAAGTGAGATTGACAGCATGCGGCGGGGATGGTATCCTGTCTGTATTAAGGCCAATGACACGGAGAATACCGCAGGGAGGGACGAACATGCCGAAAAAACGCCGCGTTGCCGCGTTGATACTGGCTCTGACCGCCCTCCTTGCCGCCTGCGGAGCCCCGGAGCCGGAGCCGGAGGACACGGA
The DNA here is from genome assembly GCA_958428885.1 of uncultured Eubacteriales bacterium. Lineage (GTDB taxonomy): Bacteria > Bacillota > Clostridia > Oscillospirales > Oscillospiraceae > Scatomorpha. Next base: position 704 of record CAUAHS010000234.1, on the reverse strand, counting down.
GCGCGTCTTTGTCCCGGAGTTCACGCAGCTCTCATCCGGCGGGGCGGCATGTGCCGCGCTCTGCGGCGGTCGGCTCTTTTTCGACGGCGCGGACGGTTCGCTCCCGGCGCTGTACTCGGCGGAGCTCCCGGACGGCGGGGCGGAGCGCTTCGAGGGCTTTGAGCCCCTGCCGGTGCCCGAGAGTGCGGAGGGCTCCGGCTATATCGGCGGCCTTTGCGCCGCCCCGGACGGCGGGCTCGTCTTTGTCGAGAGCGCCTTTTTCTCCACGCCGGAGGACGGGACAGAGACGGCGGCCTCGTCCGGCGACCTGCGGCCAGGCTACACGCGCGAGGAGCGCCGGATACTGCACATCCTCGACGCAGAGCTCGCAGAGCGCGCCACGCGGGACATGACCGGGCTCCTGACCGACGAGAACGGCGCCGTTGCCTCCGTCACGGACTGCGCCGCCGACGCCGCCGGCTACATATACCTCGCCGCCTCGGACGGTCGGGCGCTGGTGTTCGACCGCGACGGCGGCTTTGTGAGCGCGACGGACGGGGAGACGCCCGTCCACGACCTCGTCGCCCTGGACGAGGGCGTCTGCGCCGTCACGGCGGACGACGCCGGGACGTACCTGCTGCCCATCGACCCTGTGAACGGCGCGGTGGGCGAGGCGGAGCTGACTCTGCCCGCCTCCGTGCGGCGGCTCTCAGCGTCGGAGGGCG
>CAUAHS010000233.1 GCA_958428885.1 uncultured Eubacteriales bacterium | reverse complement strand
GATGATGCGGCGGTTCACGCCTATCATGTTCGCCGCCATGCCCACGCAGCCGTCCCTGTGGTGCTCGAGCGTCTCGAGCAGGTCGGCGGCGGTCTGCATGTCCTGCGGTGTCGCGGGCTCCGCCTTCTGCGAGAGGAAGGCCTCGTCCCTGCATATGTCGCGTATCATGGCTTCTCCTTTCACCCGTTCCAGCCGAGCACGGCGGCGAGGGCCTCGTCCGTGGCGGCGGGGAAGTTTTTCCGCACCTGGCGGAAGATCAGCCCGCGGGACTGCTCCGGTCCGGCGGAGTAGGCGGAGGCGATGTGCTCATAGCCCCAGAGCGCCTCGGGGGTGGAATAGACCGAGATGGGCCAGCCGTAGGGCAGTCCCTTTTTGTTTACGCGCTGCCGGAAGTCACGGATGAGGAGGTAGGTGTACATCTGCAGGTCCGTCACCGTGCCCTCGAAGTTCCGCTCGCCCTCCTTGCCGAAACCGGCCAGGCGCTTGAGCTCGAAGGAATAGAGCTCCGCCCCGTCCGTGAACAGGTCCATGACCCGCTTGAGGCGGATGCGGGCCAGACCCTCGTCCCAGCGGCTGTCGAAGTCGTAGCCGTCCCGACGCCAGTTGGCGAAGTGCGGGAACCACTCCCGGGAGACAAAGCCCGCCTTCCGGCCGAAAAACTTGCCGTAGGCCACCCGGCCGCTGCGGGCGATGAGCTCCCGCCACTCCCAGGGGTCCTGCTCTGCATCGCCGCTCCACCAGTAGAGGTCCGAGGTGTGCTCCTCGGCGGAGAAGCCGTCTATCTCGTTTTTGAAGAGGGGCAGGAAGCCGACCTCGTCTATCCAGTCCGCAAGCTCCTGCCAGCTGCGGATACGCCCCGGGTCGTCCCAGTCGAGCCCCCGCATTATCCAGACCCCGTTTTCAACGGCCATGTCCCCGCCTCCATTTCTTTCTACGACATTATAACACAGCCGTGCCGACGCAAAAAGCCCCCCCGAAACCCTCCGGTTTCAGGGGGACTGGTCGGAGTGGTGAGACTCGAACTCACGGCCTCCAGCTCCCAAAGCTGGCGCGCTACCAACTGCGCAACACCCCGGTGAATTTTGATTATACTATGCCAAATGCAAATCCGCAACCTTTTCTTCGTTGAAGTTTTGCGCGGGATATGTTATCATCGGTGCGGAGCGTGATAAGCTTTGAGAATGAGAAAAAAACCCAACCTCGTGCCGCGCTGGGAAAAGTGCGCCGAGCTGCTTGAAAATACACCCGAAGTCCACCGCGGGCGCTGGCTCGCGGATTTCCCGGGACATGAGCGCCTCTGCCTGGAGCTGGGCTGCGGCAAGGGCCGCTTCACCGCCGGGATGGCCGCCGCCGAGCCCGACGCACTGCTCTGCGCCGTGGAGAAGGTCCCCGACGCGATGGTCGTCGCCATGGAGCGCGTGAGGGACGCCGGACTCACGAACGTCCGCTTCCTCGACCGGGACGCCGCGCTGCTGCCGGAGTTCTTCGCCCCCGGCGAGGTGGAGCGCATCTACATAAACTTCCCCGACCCCTGGCCGAAGAAGAAGCAGTTCAAGCGCCGCCTCACGGCGCCCGGCTTTCAGAAACTTTATTTCGACCTCCTGCCCCCCGGCGGCGAGGTCTGGCTCAAGACCGACAACGTCATGCTGTATGAGTGGAGCCTCGAGCAGTTCCAAAACTGCGGCTGGACGCTCAAGGAGGTCACGCGCGATCTCCACGAGCACGGCATCCAGGGCGTGATGACCGACTATGAGGCGAAGTTCCACGAGCAGGGCGTCAAGATAAACCGCCTGGTGGCGGTCCGCGGGGAGGTATGGCCATGCGAATGATATCCTGGAACGTCAACGGCCTGCGTGCCGTTATGAAAAAGGGCTTTGAGGACATCTTCTGGGGTCTCGACGCCGACATATTCTGCCTGCAGGAGACGAAACTGCAGGCCGGACAGCTCGAGCTCGACCTGCCGGGCTATGAGCAGTTCTGGTGCTACGCCGAAAAGAAAGGCTACTCCGGCACCGCCGTGTTCACGCGCATAAAGCCCCTCGGCGTCTCCTACAACCTCGGCCACGCCGAGCACGACTCCGAGGGCCGGGTCATAACGCTCGAGTTCGAGGACTTCTACCTCGTCTGCGTCTACACGCCGAACTCCCAGGACGGGCTCCGGCGCCTCGACTACCGCATGCAGTGGGAGGACGCCTTCCGCGACTACCTCGTGGAGCTCGACCGCATAAAGCCCGTCGTCATCTGCGGCGACATGAACGTCGCGCACGAGGAGATCGACCTCAAAAACCCCAAGACCAACCGCATGAACCCCGGCTTCACGGACGAGGAGCGCGGCAAGATGACCGAGCTGCTCGACGCCGGGTTCACGGACACCTTCCGCTACCTCTACCCCGACCTCGAGGGGGCCTACACCTGGTGGAGCTTCCGCGCGGCGTCCCGTGAGCGGAACGTCGGCTGGCGCATAGACTATTTCCTCTGCTCCGACCGGCTGGCGGAGCGCATAGACAAGGCCTACATCTGCCCCGAGATCATGGGCTCCGACCACTGCCCGGTGGGGCTCGACCTCAAGTGAGCGCGGGCTTTTCGATAGGCCCGGTGCAGCTCGCCGGGCGGGCGGTGCTCGCACCCATGGCGGGGGTCACGGACTCCGCCTTCCGCGGGCTCTGTCTTGAGCAGGGGGCGGCGCTGGCGTACACCGAGATGGTCAGCGCCAAGGCGCTGTGCTATAATGACAGGAAGACCGCCGCTCTGCTGCACGTGCCCGAGGGCGGACGTCCGGTCTCGGCGCAGATCTTCGGCCACGAGCCGGAGTCCATGGCCGAGGGCGCAAAGCGCGCGCTCGACATCTCCGGGGCGGAGATCATCGACATCAACATGGGCTGTCCCGTGGGCAAGGTGGTCAAATCCGGCGACGGTTCGGCGCTCATGCGCACGCCGGAGCTGGCGGCGGAGATAGTCGCCGCCGTGGCCAAGGCCGTGCCCGTGCCCGTGACGGTGAAGATACGCAAGGGCTGGGACGGGGGCTCCGTCAACGCCGTGGAGCTGGCGAAACTTCTGGAGCAGGCCGGAGCCGCTGCGATAGCCGTACACGGCAGGACGCGGGTACAGATGTACGCCGGAAGGGCCGACTGGGACATTATCCGCGAGGTCAAACGCGCGGTTTCGGTGCCCGTCATCGCGAACGGGGACGTGTTCTCCGGCCAGGATGCGGCGCACATCTTGAGCTACACCGGTGCGGACGCCTGCATGGTCGGCAGGGGCGCTTTCGGCGACCCCTGGCTCTTTGCCGAGATAAACGCGGTGCTCTCGGGCCTTGAACCGCCG
>CAUAHS010000232.1 GCA_958428885.1 uncultured Eubacteriales bacterium | reverse complement strand
GCACCAAGGGCAAGCGCTTTGCGCTGCCCAACGCCGAGATCATGATCCACCAGCCCTCCGGCGGTGCCAAGGGCCAGGCCTCGGACATCAAGATCCAGGCAGAGTGGATGCTCCGCACCCGCGAGAAGCTCAACCGCATCCTCTCCGAGTGCACCGGCAAGAGCATAGAGCAGGTCGCCATCGACACCGAGCGCGACAACTTCATGCCCGCCGAGGAAGCTCTGCAGTACGGCCTTATCGACAAGGTCATCTACAAGCGGTAATCTGGGAGGCGCGGGCCTCCATCGGTGAGGTGCTAAATGGCAAAGACAGACGACAGGAAGTCGATTCGCTGCTCCTTCTGCGGCAAGCCGCAGTCCCTTGTGGAGCGGCTCATCGCCGGCAACGGCTCCTATATCTGCGACGAGTGCGTCAAGCTGTGCATGAGCATAGTTGACGAGGATTATGTCCCGAGCGATAAGAACGCCAACAAGTCCCGGCCCATGCCGGAGCTTGTCCAGGAGCGGCTGCCGAAGCCCGCAGAGATAAAAGCGAACCTCGACGAATACGTTATAGGGCAGGAGGAGGCCAAAAAGGTCCTCTCCGTGGCCGTATACAACCACTACAAGCGCATACTCCACGCCGGCAAATCCGACGTCGAGCTGCAAAAGAGCAACATCCTGCTCATAGGCCCCACGGGCAGCGGCAAGACCCTCTTCGCCCAGACCCTGGCCAGGATGCTGAACGTGCCGTTTGCCATAGCGGACGCCACCACGCTGACAGAGGCCGGCTATGTGGGCGAGGACGTGGAGAACATCCTCCTCAAACTGCTCCAGGCCGCCGACTTTGACGTGGAGCGCGCCGAGCACGGCATAATCTACGTCGACGAGATAGACAAGATAGCCCGCAAGAGCGAGAACACCTCGATAACCCGCGACGTCTCGGGCGAGGGCGTGCAGCAGGCGCTGCTCAAGCTGCTCGAGGGCACGGTGGCCAGCGTGCCGCCCCAGGGCGGGCGCAAGCATCCGCATCAGGAGTTCATACACGTCGACACGACGAACATCCTCTTCATCTGCGGCGGCGCCTTCGACGGCCTCGACAAGATCATCGAAAAGCGCACGGACCGCAAGAGCCTCGGCTTCGGCGCGGACATCAAGTCCGCCAAGGAGCGCGACGTGGGCGAGCTCATGAGCCAGGTCCAGTCGCACGACCTTCTCAAGTTCGGCATCATCCCGGAGCTCATCGGCCGCCTGCCGGTGCTGACCTCGCTCAACTCGCTCAAGCGGGACGACCTGGTCCGCATCCTCACGGAGCCCAAGAACGCCATGACCAAGCAGTATCAGGCGCTCATGAGCTACGACGACGTGGAGCTGGTCTTTGAGGACGAGGCGCTCGGCGCCATCGCCGACAAGGCCATCGAGATGAAGATCGGCGCGCGCGGACTGCGCAGCGTCATGGAGAAGATCATGACGGACATCATGTACACCGTTCCCTCGGACCCGACGATAACCAAGGTCGTGGTCACGGCGGACTGTGTGCGCAACTCGACTGAGCCGCTGGTCATACACAGCCAGCCCTCGGGCGAGAGCGTTTCGTAAACCACACACGACAACAGGGGGGACGGAGGAAACTTCGTCCCCTCGCGAGCATTTATCCATAGCTCCCGGAAAGGAGTGTTTGCATGAGCAGTAGTAACTTTGAATTCACGTCGCGGCGCAGCATGCCCGTGCTGCCGCTGCGGGGGCTTTCCGTATTTCCCGGGATGCTCCTGAACTTCGACGTAGAGCGCCCCATGTCTGCGGCGGCGCTCAACTTTGCAATGAATGCGGACCAGATACTCTTCCTGGCCGCGCAGAAGGAAATATCCAAGGACGTCCCCTTCGTGGACGACATCTACAAGGTCGGCACCGTCTGCCGCGTGCGCCAGATGCTCCGTCAGCCCGGCTCCAAGACCGTGCGCGTCATGGTCGAGGGCCTCGCGCGCGGGCGCATCGACGTCGTGACCATGGATACGCCGAGCCTCTTTGCCGAGATAGAGCCCATGCCCGACGCGCAGGAGAAGCCCACGGTCAAGACCGAGGCCCTCTGCCGCCGCTGCACGGCGCTCTTCAGCGAGTACGCCCAGATCTCGGGCAACATCGCGCCCGAGTCCGTCATCAACATCATGGCCAGCACGGACGCGGCCTATGTGGCGGACTTCATAGCGCAGAACATCTACCTCAAGCCGGAGGAGAAGCAGAAGCTCCTGGAGGAGCTGCGCCCCTCCCGCCGCCTCGCCTCGCTCTGCCGCATGCTCACGCGTGAGCTGACGCTGCTGAGCATCGAGCGCGACCTCAACGAGACCACGCAGGAGCAGATGAACCGCAACCAGCGCGAGTACTACCTGCGCGAGCAGATGAAGGTCATCCAGTCCGAGCTCGGCGAGGACGACATGCCGCAGGAGCTCGACGACTACCGCGAGAAGATAAAGGCCCTCGGCCTCGAGAAGGAGACGGAGGAAAAGCTCCTCAAGGAGGTCACCCGCCTCTCGCGCCAGAGCTTCGGCTCCGCCGAGGCCAGCGTCATCCGCGGCTATCTCGACACCTGCCTTGAGATACCCTGGAACACCCGCACCAAGGAGACGCTGGACGTCGCCAAGGCGCAGAAGATGCTTGACGAGGACCACTTCGGCCTCGAGAAGGTCAAGGAGCGCATAATCGAGTTCCTGGCCGTGCGCAAGCTGGCACCGGACGTGAAAGGCGGGGTGCTCTGCCTCGTCGGCCCTCCGGGCACCGGCAAGACCAGCATCGCCATGAGCATAGCCCGCGCCATGAACCGCAAGCTCGCTCGCGTCGCCCTCGGCGGCGTGCATGACGAGGCGGAGATTCGCGGCCACCGCAAGACCTATATCGGCGCCATGCCCGGACGCCTCGTCTCCGGCCTCATCCAGGCCGGGAGCATGAACCCCGTCATGGTGCTCGACGAGATCGACAAGCTCTGCTCCGACTACCGGGGCGACCCCTCGTCCGCACTGCTCGAGGCGCTGGACTCGGAGCAGAACTGCCGCTTCCGCGACAACTACCTCGAGGTGCCCATCGACCTCTCCGACGTGCTGTTCATCACCACGGCGAACACCACGGACACGATACCCCGCCCGCTGCTCGACCGCATGGAGGTCATCACCCTCTCGAGCTACACGGACGAGGAAAAACTCCAAATAGCCAAGCGCCACCTCCTGCCCAAACAGCGCAAGAAGCACGGGCTCAACGGCGTGACGCTCAAGCTCAGCGACGACGCGATACGCGAGATCATCTCGCTCTACACCCGCGAGAGCGGCGTCAGGCTGCTCGAGCGCGAGCTGGCCGCCATCTGCCGCAAATGCGCCGCAGGCATC
>CAUAHS010000231.1 GCA_958428885.1 uncultured Eubacteriales bacterium | reverse complement strand
TGACCATCTTCAGGATACGCTCCACCTCGCCGCCGAAGTCGGCGTGGCCCGGGGTGTCGACTATGTTTATCTTGGTGTCGCCGTAGCGCACGGCGGTGTTCTTTGCGAGTATGGTTATGCCGCGCTCGCGCTCGAGGTCGCCGGAGTCCATGACCCTGGTCTCGACCTCCTGGTTTTCGCGGAAAACGCCCGACTGCTTGAGCATCTCGTCGACCAGCGTGGTCTTGCCGTGGTCGACGTGGGCGATTATCGCAACGTTCCTCAGCTTGTCCAAAAGTACCACCTCTTATTTTATCACAAACCCGAATTTTATCACTGTATCCGCCGTATTGCAAGGCTTATTATTTACTTTAAGCGGAGAATGTGTTAATATGAGCGTTACGAGATCAGGGGAGTGAGGACTTGAACCGGAGAGATATGACCGTCGGCCCGGAGTGGAAGGAGATACTGCTCTTTTCGCTGCCGATCATGGCCGGCCAGTTTTTGCAGCAGCTGTACAACACGGTGGACAGCATCGTCGTCAGCCGCTACGGCGGGCCGACGCAGGAGATATCGAACGCCATGTTCGCCGCCGTGGGCAGCTGCACCTCGCTCATCTTCCTCTTTCTGGCCATCTCCCTGGGCCTTGCCAACGGCGGAGGCGTGCTCGTCTCCCAGCTCTACGGCGCAAGGCGCGAACATGAGCTCCGGCGGGCAGCCTCCACGCTGCTCATAACCCAGGCCAGCCTGGGCACCGCGCTCGCCGTACTCGGCAGCCTCGGCGCCGAGCTGCTGGTAGTGGGTCTCATGCGTGTCACGGACGAGGCCAGCCGGGCTTACGCCGTCGAGTACTTCGCCATCTACGCCGTGGGCCTCATCTTCCAGTACATCTACAACGCCGTAGCGGGCATACTCCGTGCGGTGGGCGACAGCCGGGCGAGCATGTATTTCCTCTGCGTCAGCGCCGTGCTCAACACCGTGCTCGACCTCTGGTTCGTCATCAGCTTCGGCTGGGGCGTCGTGGGGGTCGCCGTGGCCACGGTCATAGCCCAGGCCGCCAGCGCCACGGTCAGTATAGTATATATGATGCGCCGCTACCCCATCTTCCGATTCAGGCGCAGCGAATTCGTGTTCGCCACGGAGAAGTTCCGCATCTGCCTCAAGCTCGGCATCCCGGCCATAATCCAGCAGGCCGTCGTGTCCCTGGGCAACGTGTTCATCCAGCGCCTCGTCAACAGCTTCGGCCAGGTCACGATGAGCGCCTTCAACGCCGGCAACCGCATGGAGAGCTATGCGCTCATTCCCATTTTCGGCACGAACATGGCCGTCGCCTCCTTCACGGGCCAGAACGTCGGCGCGCTCAAGTACGACCGCGTCAAAAGCGGCTGGAAATACGGCACGCTGATGGCCGCCGGCATGAGCCTCGTCGTCGCCTTTTTGCTCTACATCTTCGCCGAGGACTTCGCCAAGCTCTTCAGCCTGAGCGGCGAGTCGCTCAAGCAGGCGGTGGAGTATCAGCACTGGATGAGCTACTGCATCATCCTCTTCGCCGCGTATATGCCCACCTCGGGTCTCCTGCAGGGCGCCGGAGACGCGATGTGGACCTCCATGACCAGCTTCTGCACCCTCGCGCTCCGTGTGGCCGTGGCCTACATCATGGTCTACGCGCTCGACGTCGGCTACGCAGCCTGCTGGCTGAACATCCCCTTCGGCTGGACGCTGGGCATACTGCTCAATTACCCGAGATACTTCTCCCGGCGCTGGATGACCAAGCGCGTGGTGCGCGACCCCATCCCCGTCGGTGAGACTGAGGAGGCGGCTTTGTTTGAGTGATTTCTTCGCGCTGATATCCCGTATGCGCTATATCGAGCGCTGGGGCCTCATGCGCTCGAGCATACCCGAAAACGTGCAGGAGCACAGCCACATGGTCGCCGTGCTGGCCCACGTGCTGGGCCTCATCCGGCGCGACGTGTTCAAAAAGCCCTGCGACCCCAACTATCTCGCCGCCGCCGCGCTCTATCACGACGCGCCCGAGATACTCACCGGCGACATGCCGACGCCCATCAAATATCACAGCGGCCGCATAAGCGATGCCTACCATGAGGTGGAGCGCACCGCAGCGTCAAAGCTGATAGAAATGCTCCCGGTGGAGCTGAGAGGCGAGTTTGAGCCGCTCATCAGCGGCGAAGTGGGGGATGACGCCAAAGCGCTCATCAAGGCTGCTGACAGGCTCTCGGCGTACATCAAGTGCGTGGAGGAGCGCAAGGCGGGCAACCTCGAGTTCGTAAGCGCCGAGGCGCAGACCCGGCGCAGGATCGAGGACATGCACCTGCCCGAGGCGGATTATTTTCTGGAGCATTTCATGCCGGCATTCGAGAAGAACCTCGACGAGCTGGGCACGATGACCTGAGGAGGACAAAAGATGAAAGCAATAGTCACAGTCATAGGCCACGACCGGGTCGGCATAATCGCCGACGTCAGCCGCATCCTCGCCGAGCGGGGAGTGAACGTGCTGGACATCAGCCAGACGGTCATGCAGGAGTACTTCACCATGATAATGCTCGTGGACGCCTCCGGCTGCTCCGTGCCCTTCGCCGAGTTGACGGCCCTGCTCCGCACCGAGGGCGAAAAGCTGGGGCTCGACATCAGGGCTCAGCGTGAGGACATCTTCAACGCTATGCACAAGATCTAAGGCGGTTTTGCTATGATTAACAGAGGCGAGATTTTACAGACTATCGAGATGATAGACCAGCAGCATCTGGACGTGCGGACGGTGACGATGGGCATCTCCCTGCTCGACTGCTGCGATACGGACGCCAAGGCTGCGTGCCGGAAGATATACGACAAGATAACGCGCTCGGCGAAGGACCTGGTCCGGACCGGCGAGGAGATAGAGGCCGAGTTCGGCATCCCCATCGTGAACAAGCGCATCTCGGTGACGCCGATTGCGCTGGTGGCGGGGGCGTCGGAGACGGAGGACTACGTGCCGTTTGCAAAGGCGCTGGACGCGGCGAGGGCGGAGACCGGAGTGAACTTCGTCGGCGGCTTTTCCGCGCTGGTGCAGAAGGGCATGACCCCCGCGGACATGCGGCTCATCCGCGCGATACCGCAGGCGCTGGCGGAGACGGAGCTGGTGTGCTCGAGCGTGAACATAGGCTCGACAAAGGCGGGCATAAACATGGACGCGGTGGCGCTCATGGGCCAGACGGTGAAGGAGACCGCACGCCTGACGGCGGACCGGGGCGGCTTCGGCTGCGCCAAACTCGTCGTGTTCTGCAACGCGGTGGAGGATAACCCCTTCATGGCGGGCGCATTCCACGGCGTTTCGGAGCCGGACCGTGTGATAAACGTCGGCGTGTCGGGCCCGGGCGTGGTGCACCATGCGCTCAAGGCCGTGAAGGGCGCGAGCTTCG
>CAUAHS010000230.1 GCA_958428885.1 uncultured Eubacteriales bacterium | reverse complement strand
CCTGCTCATCTTCTGCTGCGGCGGAAACTGCGGGTGCAGCTCCAGCTGCGACAGCAGCAGCAATTGCGGCAGCTGCTGCTAAAGCGGCACAAACCTCGGCACAGGGCTCGTCAGAGCCCTGTTTTTATTTTTCTGAGCTCAGTTATGACGTAGCCGACCGCGAAATCGTTCCAGTCCTGCGGGACTTTTTCCAGCAGGAGCCGCTCGCGGCAGAGGCAGGCGGTGATAACGCAGTGTTCCGCGAGGTAGCGGTCATAGTAGCCGCCGCCGTGGCCGAGGCGCACGCCTCGCACGTCGCAGCAGAGCGCCGGGACCAATATGAGGTCCCCCTCCCCCGGCTCCACCGTCTCCGCCTCGTCCGGAGGCTGGGGTATGCCGAACATACCCTCGGCGAGAGTGCCGTCATAGAGCGCAAAGTCCATGACCCCGCCCTTCCGGCTCCTGGGCAGGGCGACGGGACGTCCGGCCTCCAGCAGATGGCCGACAATGCGTCTCGTATCGCACTCCCTGTCCACGGAGAGATAGGCGAACACCGTATGCGCCGAGCGAAACTCCGGCAGACTCAGGACATTTTCCCATATGCCTCTGTCGCTCTCGCGCAGATAGCCCTCGTTGAGGGCCGAAATCTTCTCTTTTATCGCCCTGCGGAGGGCGGCCTTTTCCTCTTTCACAGCGCTGCCATGACGTCGGCAAAAATCTCCTCATGCTTCTCGTCAAGCTCGCGGATCTGGCCGTCCTTTTTGAAGTCCACGCGCTTCCAGCCGTAGTGGTCGGCGGCACGGCAGCCGGTGGCGATGCACTTGGCTAGGTAGGCGGCGTCCTTCTCGTGGATGTCGCCGTCCTTGCCGGTCTTCTCCTGGCGGTGGCGCATCCGGGCCAACGAGGTCTCGAGGTCCACGTCGAGGTAGATCACGAGGTCGGGCCTGGGCAGGCCGAGTTTAACATATTCGAGGTCATACAGCCAGTCGAAAAACGCCGGCTGCTCGGCCTCGCTGAGCTTTGCGCCCTGGTGGACGGCGTTGGAGGTGGTGTATCTGTCCGAGAGCACCACCCCGCCGGAGCGGTAATACTCGCCCCAGTCGGTCATGTACGAGGCGTAGCGGTCCACCGCGTAGAATATCGACGCCGCACATGCGCCGACGTCCTCCGGGTCCTTGCCGAAGCGCCCCTCCAGGTACATCCTGATAAGCGCCGAGGACTCCTGGTCGTACCTCGGGAAAACTATCGTGCGGCAATCTATGCCCTCGCGCTCGAACCGGGCCTTGAGCCGGCGGTACTGGGCGGACTTGCCGCTGCCGTCGATGCCCTCGAGCACTATGAGCTTGCCCTTATCTGCCATTTTATTTACCTCTCAGCCTCTCCCCCGCCGCTTCTATGACGAAGAGGGGCAGTTTCATCATGCGTCCGATACGCCTCGGCTCCTTGATGAGCCGGTACAGCCACTCGAGGTCGAGCTTCTGCCAGGCCACGGGCGCCCGCTTCACCGTGCCCGCGAACACGTCGAGGCTGCCGCCGAGGCCGACCATGAGGCCCACGGGCAATTTTCCCGACATTTTCGCCATCCACAGCTCCTGCTTCGGCGCACCGAGGCAGACGAGCAGCAGGTCCGGCGCAGCGTCCTTTATCTTTTCTATTATAGGCCCGTCGTCCGAAAAATAGCCGTCCGACGTGCCGCTTATCACGAGTCCGGGGAATTTTGTCCTCAGCGTCTCCGCCGCAGTCTCGGCCACGCCCGGCTTTGCGCCGAAGAGGTACACGCTGCCGCCGCGCTCCGCCAGCCGTGCCATGACGCCGCAGGCGAAGTCGATGCCCGGGACCTTCTCCTTCATGGGCCGCCCCAGAATGGCCGCACCCTTGACTATGCCGGCGCCGTCGGGCAGGACGATGTCCGCCCCCGCGAGCGCCTCTTTGAGCGCCGGGTTCTCCTTTGCCAGCATGACTATCTCCGGGTTCGGCGTGACCACATAGCGGCCCTCGCGCGAGTCAATGAGCGCAAGCGCCCTCTCGACGGCCTCTGCCATCGTGACGTTGTCAAAGCCCACGCCAAGTACGTCTGTACGGCTCATACAGCGGAAAACACCTCGCCTATCTTCTCATGTATCACCAGGTCCGCATACCTGTCGTACGGGGTCTCCGACAGGTTCACGAGCGCCAGCTTTGTGCCGCGGTAATAGTTGATGAGCCCCGCGGCGGGGTACACGCCGAGCGACGTGCCGCCGATTATGAGCACCTCGGCATTGCGGATATAGCGCACCGCGCGCTCCATGATGTCCTGGTCCAGCGGCTCCTCATAGAGCACGATGTCCGGGCGCACCACGCCGCCGCAGGTGCAGTGCGGCACGCCCTTGCAGTGGTTCATCTCGTAGGCCGGATACGGCTTGCGGCAGCGCGAGCAGTAGGCCCGCAGGATGCTGCCGTGCAGCTCCAGCACGTTCTTGCTGCCGGCCGCCTGATGCAGGCCGTCTATGTTCTGCGTTATGACAGCCTTGAGCTTGCCCTCGCGCTCGAGCTCCGCCAGGCGCAGGTGCGCCCGGTTCGGCTTGGCGCCGTCCACCACCAGTTTCTCGTGGTGGAAGCGGTAATACTCCTCCGGGTCACGCTCAAAGAAACTGTGGCTCAGTATCGTCTCGGGCGGGTAGGCCCATTTCTGGTTGTAGAGCCCGTCCACGCTGCGGAAGTCGGGGATGCCGCTCTCCGTGGAGACGCCTGCGCCGCCGAAAAACACGATGTTGTCGCTCCCGGCTATCCAGTCCTTGAGCTTTTCGATCTTTTCGTCCATGTCATCCTCCGTTTCCGCAGCCCGCGGGGACTCAGCCCTGCGGGTTCATGGTGTAGTTCGGGGCTTCCTTGGTGATGTATATGTCGTGCGGGTGGCTCTCCTTGAGGCCGGCGCCGGTGATGCGGACAAACTTGGTCTTGGTGCGCAGCTCCTCGATGGTGCGGCAGCCGCAGTAGCCCATGCCGGAGCGCAGGCCGCCCATCATCTGGAAGATGGTCTCGGACACAGCTCCCTTGTAAGGCACCCTGCCCTCGACGCCCTCGGGGACGAGCTTCTTGGAGCCGGACTGGAAATAGCGGTCGCCGGAGCCCTTCTGCATGGCGCCTATGCTGCCCATGCCGCGGTAGACCTTGAACTGGCGGCCCTGGAAGATCTCGCTCTCTCCGGGGCTCTCCTCGCAGCCGGCGAGCATGGAGCCCATCATGACGACGCTGCCGCCCGCGGCCAGAGCCTTGACGATGTCGCCGGAGTACTTGATGCCGCCGTCGGCAATGACGGGGATGCCGTACTTGTCGGCCATGGCGGCAGACTCGAGCACGGCGGTGATCTGCGGCACGCCGATGCCGGCCACCACGCGGGTGGTGCAGATGGAGCCGGGGCCTATGCCGACCTTGACGCAGTCGGCGCCCG
>CAUAHS010000229.1 GCA_958428885.1 uncultured Eubacteriales bacterium | reverse complement strand
GGGGCTCCACCCCGTTTCTTTGCGCGCGAGCAAAGAAATGGGGTGGAACGGGCAGCGTCACCGCGGTCCGCCGCCCAACGCAACGGCGTACACGAGCAAGGTGCAAAACAAGGGGGAAACCCCTTGATAGGGTTTCCCCCTTGGACCCCCTTCCTGATCTTTTTAGAGCAAAAAGGGGATTTCCGCCCGCTGCGGCGGGCGGCCAGGGGCGCCGCCCCTGGACCCTGCCGCCTTTGAAAAGGCGGGCGAAACTTTCATTCGCGCGCGAAGCGCGCAGGAGCGCGCAGCGAAGGCGGGGTTATCACTCCGCCAGCAGCTTTTTGAGCGCGACGCGGTCTATTTTGTCGTTGGCGTTATGCGGGAGCTTCTCCATCGTCACCAGCCGGTGGGGCAGCATATACGAAGGGATATACTTCTTCAGCTCGCGGTTATACTGCCGCATGGGCAGCGTGCCCTGGGTCTCGACGAAGAGGACTATCTCCTGCTTGGCGGCGTCGTAGAGCGCGCAGACGTTCTCCGTGCCCTCCACCATGCGGGCGGCGTTCTCGATCTCGCCGAGCTCGATGCGGTTGCCTCGGAGTTTTATCTGTCCGTCGCGGCGGCCGGCGAACATCAGCTCGCCCCGCTCGTTGTACCAGCCGAGGTCGCCCGTCCGGTAAAACCGCTCCTGCCAGGCGCCGTTGTCCGGGTCGGTGACGAAGGCGCGTGCCGTGAGCTCCGGCTGGTTCCAGTAGCCGATGTTCACGCCCGAGCCCGCAACGCAGATCTCGCCCGTCTCGCCGGGCTTGACCCTGTGCCCGTCCTCGCCCAGCAGCATGACCTTCATGTTCGGCAGCGGGCGGCCTATGGGCAGGGGGTCCGTGTCCGAAAACTCCCGGTCCACGACGTAGGCCGTGCAGACGTCCGTCTCCGTGGGGCCGTAGAGGTTCGCAAAGATGCGCCCGGGGAGCGCCCGGCGCCAGATGTTCAATTGCAGGTTCGGCATGACCTCGCCCGCAAAGGCGATGCTCCGCAGCTTCGGCAGCTCCACGGTGTCCAGCACGCCCGAGTTGGCGATGTTTATCATCACGGTCGGCACCCAGTAGATGCTGGTGACGCCGTTTTCGCTCAGAAACTCCGGCAGCTTCACCGGGAAGCGGAAGAGCACCTCCGGCGTGAGGATGAGGTGTCCCCCGCAGCGCATCGCACCGTAAACGTCCATGACCGAGACGTCGAAGTAGAGCGGGGCCTGGTTCGCGATGACCGTCTCCGGCGTCCAGCCGAAGGTCTCCTCCGCCCAGCGGGCGAAGAGCATGACGCCCCGGTGCGGGATTGTGACGCCCTTGGGCTCGCCCGTGGAGCCGGAGGTGTACATGACGTACACCGGCTCCGAGTCTGTGACGGCGGCGACGGCCTCGTCCACGGCGGCGGCGTTCTCCGTGTGCTCCGTCAGCCGGTCTATCAGCAGCACAGGCGCACCGCCGGTGTCGATGCCCTCGAGTTTCGCCGCCAGTTCGGCGTTCGTCACGACGGCGGAGGGGTGCAGGTTCGCTATTATCTTGCGCAGCCGCTCCACGGGTGCGGCTGCGTCCGTGGGGACGTAGGGCCGGCCGGCGTACATGGCGGCGTTGAAGCCCGTGAGCATCGCCGCGCTCTTTGGCAGCCAGACCATGACCGGCGCTCTGCCCGAGCTCGCTTCCATTATGGCGCTTGCCGCCCGGCGGGAGCGAGAGCGCAGCTCGGCATAGCTGAGGCTCTCATGCTCGTCCGAGACGGCGGTGCGGCCGCCCCAGAGCGCCGCCGCCCGCTCCAGCAGGCATATTACTGAATTCATGCTCTCACTCTCCGTAGCTTATGATGAGCGCGCTTGCCGCGCCGTATTTGGTAAAGAGCGTGCCGCCGCCGTCAAGCTGCGTCGCCGTCCAGCCGGAGGACTGAGTCGTGGCGGGGGTGGAGGTCTCGACCTCCATGTATCCGCCCTCGAGGAAGCTCACGGAAGCCCCGCCCTGGTGCGTGGAGATGGTGGCGGGCAGGTTTATGCGCTCGATGTGGTCGGTCTGCTCGGCTGCGGAGCCCTCGGCGGCCTCATAGACGCGCACGGGGCGGTTGAGTCCGACGTAGAGGTCGTTTCCGTCCCGGTACCAGACGTCGGCGTCGGTGCGGATGTCGCGCTCCTGCATGGCCTCGCCTAAGCTGATGCGCACGCCGGTGGAGATCTGGTAGTTGCCCGAGTAGAGCGGGAAGCGGTTCGACTGCCCGGCGCCCACGAGCTCTACGTCGAAGATCTCCTCGCTGTTGCCCACGATGTCCAGCGTGAGGTTTATCGCCGCTGCACAGGCGGAGGCCAGCTGGTTCTCCATTACGAAGCTGTAGCCGTATTTCTCGCGGAAGGCCTGGACCTTCTCGATGCTCTCTCTGGCCTCGGTGTCGTCCTGGGCGGTGAAGTCGCAGTGGTAATAGACGCACATGGGCATGTCGTATCTCGCGGAGATGTCCGGCCATTCGTCATAGCCGTAGAGCATCGTGCAGCAGTTTTGCAGCAGTATCGTCCACTCCCCGCCCTGCGTGAGGAAGAAGGGCAGGCTTATGACGTTGCGGGCGCTGGCCTGGGGATAGGGGTCGAGGTCGCCGGGGGCGGCGTAGCCCGTGTTCCAGAGGAAGCCCGCCTTCCAGAGCGAGAGGAAGGTCTGCGTCTGGCTCAGGCTGCTGGTATACCAGGTGTGCTGGTTCGCGCCTATCTTGTTGGAGACCACGCCGTAGAGCTTGAGCGACTCGAGGTGCTGCTTGAGCTCATACTCCTCCCGCTCCGCCGAGGCGTAGGCCGTGGTGTAGAAGTGGGCGCCGACGTAGATGCCGTTGTCCACGAAGTACTTTATCTGGTCCATCAGCTCGGTCTTGTAGGGGAAGTACTCGCTGTCGATGGGGTAGCTCATGCCGTATTCGAGGCTGCCGCAGATGAGGTCGTCCATGCCGTCGCCGTTTATGTCGGCGATGACGGGCACGCAGTTGTTGCCGAACTTGGCGTTGTAGTTGCCCTTGTAGTTCATCTCGTTGAGCTCGATGAAGCCGGCGGAGGCGAAGCTGCCGTGGCCGGCGTTGAGGAGTTTTGCGATATAGCCGTCGAAGGTGCCGAGCAGCAGGTCGTTTTTCCCGTCGCTGTCTATGTCGTATATGCGCGGGGCTATCCAGTCGCCGTCCACGCCGAAGACGTTTATCTCTACGAACTCCGTGGAGGTGAGCCCGCCCTCGGTGCCGTAGAGCACGAGGAGCTTGCCCTGGTTGGAGCCGCAGACGAGGTCGCCGTAGCCGTCGCCGTTGAGGTCGCCGTAGTCGGGCATGACCTGGCCGGAGAGGCCGGTGTTCACCAGGGCGCCCACGGGCTCGAAGGTGAGGCCGCCCAGACCGCGGAAGAGGTACACCTTGCCGTCGCC
>CAUAHS010000228.1 GCA_958428885.1 uncultured Eubacteriales bacterium | reverse complement strand
AAAACCCCGGCAAGGCGCTCTCGCGTGAGGACATCCTCGAGAACGTCTGGGGCGCGGACTACAAGGGCGAGCTCAAGATAGTCGACGTCAACATCCGCCGGCTGCGCATCAAGATAGAGGACACGCCGACGGCGCCGGAATACATCACCACCATCTGGGGCTACGGCTACAAGTGGGGTTCCTGAGGCCATGGAGGAGAAAAAAAATCCCGGCCTGCCCGCGAGGGCGCTGGCTGCGGCGAAGCGCTTTTTAAAGGGCGAGAGGCCCGAGGCGCTCAAGGGGCTCAAGGGCGCCTGGCTCATCATCAGCTGCATCGGCGCGCTCTGCGTGCTGCTGACGCTCATATTCGCGCTCGTCGGGCTGGTGAGCTGGGCGGGCATCTTCGCCGGCTGCGCCATAGTGCTGCTGCTGCTCTCAAACCTCTGGTTCCGCGAGCGTGTGACGAACCCCATCCTGGGCCTCGGCGACACGGCACGGCGCATCGCCGACGGGAGCTACGGCACCCTCGCAGAAAAGCTGCGTGACGACGAGATCGGCCGCTTTGTGGACGCCTTCAACGACATGTCCGTCAAGATAGGCGAGGCGGGCAAGACGCAGTCGGAGTTCATCTCCTCCGTCTCGCACGAGCTGCGAACCCCGCTGACCGCCATCACCGGCTGGAGCGAGACGCTCATGTACGACGAGGCAATCCAGGGCGACTCCCGCCGCGGTGTGGAGATAATCTCCTGTGAGGCCGGGCGGCTGACCGGCATGGTCGAGGAGCTGCTGGAGTTCACCCGCATACGCGACGGGCGCTTCACGCTCAACCTCGAGGAGGTGGACCTCGACTCCCTGCTCGAGGAGGTGGCCTTCACCTACGGCGAGCTGCTCAAGCACGACGGCATAGAGCTAGACTACGAGCCCGCGGAGGAGCCGCTGCCCCCCGTGACGGGAGACCCGGCAAGGATAAAGCAGGTGCTGCTGAACATCCTCGACAACGCCGCCAAGTACGGCCGGCGCGGCAAGAAACTGGAGCTCACCTCCGGCGTGGAGGGCGAATATGTCCGAATGAGCGTGCGTGACCACGGTCCCGGCTTCGCCGAGGAGGACCTGCCCCACGTCAAGGAGCGGTTCTACAAGGGCCGGGGCAAGGAGCGCGGCAGCGGCATAGGTCTCGCCGTCTGCGACGAGATAGTCACAAGACACGGCGGACGGCTCACGACGGCCAACGCCGAGGGCGGCGGTGCGCTTGTCAGCGTGGAGCTGCCCATCAAAACACAGTGAAATCATATTTTCGAGGTCTGTAATGTCAAATAACAAAGATCAGGTCTGCTTCCGCACCATGATAGGCGGGCAGGCGCTTATTGAGGGCATAATGATGCGAGGGCCGGACAAGCAGGCCATAGTCTGCCGCACGCCCGAGGGCATGACCGAGAAGGTCGAGGAGCTCAACCTCGTAAAAGACAAACACCCCGTGCTGGGCTGGCCGCTCATCCGCGGCGTCGTGACTTTTGTGGACTCGATGCTCAAGGGCATGGGCGCGCTCTCCTACTCCGCCAGCCTTCTGCCCGAGGACGAGCAGGAGGAGCCGACCAAGCTCGACATCTGGCTGGAGAAAAAGCTGGGCAGCGAGAAGGCGCAGAAGGCGGTGATAGGCATCGCGGCTTTCCTCGGCGTCTGCCTCGCGCTGGCGCTCTTCATCTTCATCCCGACGATAATCGCGGGGCTCATCCCCGCGCTCAAGGCGAACTACCTTGCTAAGAACCTGACCGAGGGCGCAATAAAGCTGGTCATCTTCTTCCTCTACCTCTACCTCTGCTCGAGGCTCAAGGACATGAAGCGGCTCTTTGCCTACCACGGGGCGGAACACAAGACCATCTTCTGCTACGAGAAGGGCCTGCCGCTCACGGTGGAGAATGTGCGGCCGCAGAGCCGCTTCCACCCGCGCTGCGGCACGAGCTTCCTCTTCGTCGTCATCATAATCGGCCTGCTCGCGGGACTGTTCATCCAGATAGACAACATAGCGCTGAGGATACTGTTCCGCATACTCATACTGCCGCTGGTCGTGGCAGTGAGCTACGAGATAAACCGCTGGGTGGGCCGGCACGACAACATAGTGTCGTCCATCCTCTCCTGGCCGGGCAAGCAGCTTCAGCACCTGACGACCAACGAGCCGGACGACGGCATGATAGAGTGCGCCATCCGCGCGCTCGAACTTGTGATTCCAGAAGAAAAAGGCAAAGACGCCTGGTAATTGCTTCACTTTAAGAGGCAAAGCCTCTTAAAGTGAGAGTTGCACTCCGCTGCGCGTCGCACACTTGCGGGCTGGGCGGTGTTTTTTCCGAGGTACACGCCCCCGGAAAAAACTTATTGCAATCTCATGCACGCTTCGGGCGAAGCCTTTGCAGACAATGAGGGGGATGGGGATATGCCGCGGACATACAGCGAGCTGTATATATCTGTGCGCAACCGTCTGCGCGATGCGGGGATAGAGGCCGCAGAGCTTGAGGGAAAGCTCATAGTTGCGACCGCCGCTGGGAAAACGACGGAAAAGCTGCTGCGTGATATGCGCTTTTATGCGACGGACGAGGTGGAGCGCCGGGCCGACTCGATGCTCCGCCGCCGCCTTTCTGGCGAGCCGGTGGCCTATATAACCGGCATATGGGAGTTCCGGGGTCTGCCCATGGAGGTGAACCCCTCGGTGCTCATACCGAGGGTGGACACGGAGGTCCTGGCAGAGACAGCGATAAGCTGGCTGCACGGCAGGAAGATGGACGCCCGCGTCCTCGACCTCTGCAGCGGCAGCGGCTGCATCGGCTGCGCCATTGCCGACGCACTGCCCCAGACGCGGGTGGTGCTCGCGGACGTCAGCCCGGAGGCCATGGACGTCAGCCGCCGCAACGTGAGGCGCAACGGCCTGGACGGCCGGGTCAGCTTCCTGCTGGCCGACGTGATGAAGCAGCCGCCCATAATGACGGGCAGCTTTGACCTCGTGGTCTCGAACCCGCCCTACATCCCGACCTTCGACATCCTGACCCTTGACCCCTCCGTGAGGGATTACGAGCCGGTCTGGGCGCTCGACGGCGGGGACGACGGGCTGGATTTCTACCGCGCCATACTTAAGAACTGGCACGGCGTCATCCGCCAGGGCGGCATGCTGATGTTCGAGGTCGGCGAGGACCAGGCAGGCAGCGTCAAGGACCTCATGCGCATGGCCGGGCTGCACGACGCTCAGAGCGTGCTCGACACGCGAGGCGTCGAGCGCGTGGTCACCGCCAAGGCGTGAAAAGGCAGATAACTCAACTTTTATACATTATTTATTGAGGTGTGACATGGCAGAAAAGAAAAAGGCTGCGCCCGCTGCGGCGCCCAGTCCCGCGGGCGACAAGAAGAAGGCCCTTGAGACCGCCATCGCCCAGATAGAGAAGAACT
>CAUAHS010000227.1 GCA_958428885.1 uncultured Eubacteriales bacterium | reverse complement strand
ACTCGCTACCTCCACCTTGGCAAGGTGGCGCTCTGCCAAATGAGCTATGCCCGCAGATGGTGCCTCAGGCCAGAGTCGAACTGGCGACACGCGGATTTTCAGTCCGCTGCTCTACCAACTGAGCTACCGAGGCATATTTGACCCTGCCGCGCGGGTAAATTGTGGTGGGAACAACTGGACTCGAACCAGTGACCCCTTGCTTGTAAGGCAAGTGCTCTAACCGGCTGAGCTATGCTCCCGGATAAGCGGCTTTGTCATTATACTAAACACCCCCTGTATTGTCAATATCTTTTTCAAAAATTTTTTCCCTTTGCTATTTCCCTCAATTCCGCGGGTGTGAAACTGTACACCTTGTCGCAAAACTGACAACTGACCTCTGTATTCTCGCCCGAAGCGGCCATGTCCTCCAGCTCCGCAGCGCCGCAGCTCTCGAGAGCCGCCGCAACGCGCTCACGGCTGCACGAGCAGCGGTATTCCACCGGCACGCGCATGACGATGTCGTACTCCATGCCCTTGAGCACCTGAGCGGGCACGGCGTCAAGGCCGTCCTCGTCGAGCACGGTTGTCAGCTGGTCCATGTAAAGAATGTTGTCCTCGAGCTTTGTTATGAGCTCCTCGGGCGCACCGGGCATGAGCTGTACGATGAAGCCGCCCGCCGCCTTTATCGTCCTGTCGGTGTCCACCAGGACGCCCAGGCCAACGGCCGCCGGTATCTGCTCGCTCTCCACCATGTACTGCGCCAGGTCCTCCGCTATCTCGCCCGTCACAAGCTCCGTGGAGCCCACGTATGGCTCCTTGAGCCCGATATCGCGGCTGACGGTCAGCATGCCGTCCGTGCCCACGAGGCCGCCCACGTCGAGCTTGCCGTCCTTGCGCAGGGGCAGGTCAGCCTTCGGCTCCGTCACATAGCCGCGGACGTTGCCGCTGCTGTCGGACACCGCGATGACGCTGCCGACCGGGCCGCCGCCGTTGACGCGGATGGTCAGGGAGGCGTCCTCCTCCTTCATCAGCTCGCCCAGCATCGAGGCGCCGCAGAGCGTCCTGCCCAGCGCCGCCGAGGCCGTGGGAGACAGGCCGTGTATTTCCCGGGCACGCTCCACCGTGGCCCTCGCGCTTATGGCGGATATCTTCACAAGGCCGTCCTTGGTGACGGCTCTGACTATTTCGTCCATTTTGAGTTATTCTCCTCTCACAGCTGTGAAAAAGACGCGCTCAGCGCCGCCCATCGGACCGTCCGTGCGCGTTTTGATGTCCACGAACCCTGAGCTGCCAAGCAGCGAGGCCACGGCCTCAGGCTCGTGGGCGTATTCAATGTGTTCCTCCGACGCGCGCTGCCACGAGCGGCCGTCGCGGAAAAATATATCCATGCCGTAATAGAGCGCACCGGATTCAAACCTACCGCGCCAGACGCAGAAGAGGTCCTCCCTCTCGTCCACCGAGACACTGCCGTCCATGCCGCGCAGGAACTCCGGCGTGCGCAAATCGAACACCAGCAGCCCGCCGGGCCGGACGAAGAGATGCAGCCGACGGAAAACCTCCGGCAAGTCCTCAAATGGCACATAGCTCAGGCTGTCCAGCGAGGAGTACGCCGCGTCAACCGTGCCGTAGAGGTCGAGCTCCTGGGCGCTCTGGTTGATGAAAAGGGGCATTTTGCCCGCAGAAAGCGCGGACGCCTTTTCACGCGCGGACATGAGCATGTCCGCCGAGGCGTCCGCCGCGATCATTTCATAGCCCCGCTCCGCCATCAGGCAGGCGAGGGTGCCCGTGCCGCAGCACAGGTCCAGCAGCAGCTTCGTCTCCCCGCCGTGCTCGGCAAAGAGGCGCTCGTAATAGTCCGCAAAGGCCCCGTAAGGCACGTCCCGCGTCAGCTCGTCATACCACGCGGCGAGGGCCGAGTACGCCGTCATTTGATCTGCAGCTTGCCCTCGGCCTTAAGGCGCTCAAAGGCGACGGCATAGCCGTCCGAGCCGTACTGCAGGCTGCGGTTCACGCGCGAGATCGTTGCGCTGGAGGCGCCCGTGCGCTCCAGAATGTCGTTATATATCATGCCCTGGCTGAGATACACCGCAACCTGATAGCGCTGCTCCATGGCCTGGAGCTCTGTCACCGTGCACAGGTCGTCAAAAAATCGCTTGCACTCGTCAACGGTCTTGAGCGTCAGTATGGCCTCATACATATCGTCGCTCCTGGG
Source organism: uncultured Eubacteriales bacterium (assembly GCA_958428885.1). Taxonomy (GTDB): domain Bacteria; phylum Bacillota; class Clostridia; order Oscillospirales; family Oscillospiraceae; genus Scatomorpha. Next base: position 1,228 of record CAUAHS010000227.1, on the reverse strand, counting down.
TTTCTTGTTCTGTTTATTCATGTAGCACCTCACACATGCTTCATTTGCTATATATGCTTTTATATTTTATAACCCTAATGCGTAAAAGTAAAGAGACTTTACACTAATTTGACGAAAAATTCATAATTTGACCGCGCGAAAGATTTTTATTGTCAGGATGCCTCTTTTGAGATAGAATGAAGCTGAACGCAGAGCGCATACTCTGGAAGGAGGTCAACGCCTGATGTTGGAATTCATTTTGAACAACATGAGTATCGTCTGGGTCGTGCTGATGGTCGTCTTTCTCGTCGTGGAGGCGGCGACCGCGGGGCTCACCTGCATCTGGTTTGCGATAGGCTCGCTCGCAGCGCTCATTGCGGCGCTCTTTGATGCGCAGATATGGCTGCAGATCGTGTGGTTTTTGGTCATTTCCTTCGTGACCTTGTATTTTACCCGGCCGCTCGTCAAAAAATATGTTAACTCCCGCAGCCAGCCCACCAACGCCGACATGGTCATCGGCAAGGAGGCCCTCGTCACCGAGGACATCGACAATGTCGAGTCCACCGGCGCCGTCTCCGTCGGCGGCAAGGTCTGGACCGCGCGCTCGGCCGACGGCGGGCTGATAAAGTCCGGCGCCATCGTCACCGTCCTGCGCATCGAGGGCGTGAAGCTCATAGTTTCGCCTGAGCAGAAGGCATAAAATAAAAAAATTCGGGGTCAAAAAGGAGGCACCGCCATGGAATTCCTGCCGTATATCGTGATAGGTCTCGTCGCGCTCATCATCATCGTCATCCTCGTCCGCTGCATAAGGGTCGTCCAGCAGGCCAAGGCCTACGTCATTGAGAGGCTCGGCGCCTACAAGACCACCTGGAACGTCGGCCTGCACTTCAAGCTGCCCTTCATAGAGCGCGTGGCCAAGGTCGTCTCGCTCAAGGAGCAGGTCGCGGACTTCCCGCCCCAGCCCGTCATCACCGAGGACAACGTCACCATGCAGATAGACACCGTTGTCTACTTCCAGATCACCGACCCCAAGCTCTACACCTACGGCATCGAGCGCCCCATCGTCGCCATCGAGAACCTCTCGGCCACGACGCTGCGAAACATCATCGGCGACCTCGAGCTGGACCAGTGCCTCACGAGCCGTGACGTCATCAACACCAAGATGCGCTCCATCCTCGACGAGGCCACCGACCCCTGGGGCATCAAGGTCAACCGGGTGGAGCTGAAGAACATCATGCCGCCCAGAGAC
>CAUAHS010000226.1 GCA_958428885.1 uncultured Eubacteriales bacterium | reverse complement strand
TGGGCCTACGGACGCAATCCGCTTTTCTATAATTTCACGGGCATCGGCGGGGACTGCACGAACTTCATCTCCCAGTGCATCCTGGCCGGCTGCTGCACGATGAACTGCAAGGAGACCTTCGGCTGGTACTACAACAGCGCCTCCGACCGGACGCCGTCCTGGACGGGCGTGCAGTATCTCTACGACTTCCTCACCACCAACGAGGGCAGCGGCCCCTGGGGCAGGGATGCGGACATCGACGAGCTGCAAATAGGCGACCTGGTGCAGCTCGGCGGTATGGACGGGCGGTTTTACCACACGCTGTTGATAACGGGCTACCGCCCCGGCACCTATCTCATAGCGGCCCACAGCTTCGACGCCTTCGACCGCCCGCTTGTGAGCTACAACTACGCGCGGCTGCGCCCGATAAAGATAGAGGGATATCGTGCCGTGCGCGATCCAGCTCCCAACTGCTTTGCAAACCTCCTCAACGGCACCGCCCTCCCCGGCATGTGCCGCTGAAGGCTGCACGGGTGCGCCGTCGCGGCTTGATGAACGCTGCTGGTCACATTTTTTAGGGGCAAGGGCAAAAGAGATGGGGTGGAGCTTTACCTGTACACTAAATAAAAAGGGGAACCCCCGGCGAGGGTTCCCCTTTGGCCCCCTCCTGTGCTTCAATAGGCAAAGAGGGGGTTCCGCCCGCTGAGGCGGGAGTCCAGAGGCCCTGCCTTAAGGAGTCCACCGCCTTTGAAAAGTCGGACGAAGCTTTAAACACATTTTGCGCGGTGAGTCAGGACGGCGCTCAGAATACCCTCGGCTGAGATATCGGAAGCCTCCAAAAAGGGGACTGAAAACCCTTGCAGCGCCGTGCTAGTGACCGGGCCTATGGAGACGCACACTGCGCCGCCGATATTGCCGCCGGCTTCAAAATACGCCCGAACCCCGCCCGCGCTGGAGAACACGACATAATCCGCCGCCGTGTTGGAGACAAGCTCCGTCTCCACCGTGTAGACAGGCGTGTCCGTAACGGCAAAGCGCCCGGCGAGCGCATCCGGCAGTTCCCGCCCTGCCAGTGCCGAGCGATAGAGCCGGATGTCAGCCCCGGTCTCCGCCGCCTCCAGCAGCGCCGAGGCAAGCCCTGCGCTCGTTTGCCGCTCCGGGCAGAGGTCTGGGATGATCCCGTGTGAGCGCAGCGCTGCGCCCGTGGCCCGGCCGATGACGGCAAAACGCCTTGAACCGAGCCGGCGCAGGTCAAAACCCTCGGTACCGAGGCGGCGGAAAAACTCCTCGACCCCGTTCACGCTCGTGAGCACGACCCAGCCCGCACCGTCAAGGCCATGCGAGAGCCGTCCTGCCTCCAGCGGTACCACCCTCGAGCGCGCGGCTGAGAAAACCCGCGCTCCGGCTTCGGTGAACAGCGGGCGCAACCGCCGCTGCATGGAGTCGGTACCTGTGAGCGCCACACGCACGCCAGAGAGCGGAAGTTCGCCGCCTGTGAGTGCGAGCCCGGCGACCGCCCCGACCACGATGACTGCCGGAGCCTGTACATTTGCGGCCAGCTCCGCTATGTCCGCGAGCGTCCCACGCACGTCGGCCGGGTGCGGCGAGTTCCCGCCGGAGACGACGGCGGCGGACGTGTCCGGGCTCATCCCGGCGGCGATCAGCCTGCGGCAGAGCTCGCCCAGAGCTGAAAGACCCATGAGGAACACCAGCGTCCCGCCCGTGCGCGCAAGGGCGTCGAGGTTGTCCGGCAGCGTGTCGCCCGTCGAGGCGCTGTGCGCGGTCACGACGTGAAAGCTCCGGCTCATTCCCCGGTGCGTCACGGGTATGCCCGCGAGTTCAGGGATGGCTATTGCCGAGGAAATGCCCGGCACCGTCTCACAAGACACCCCCGCCGCCCGCAGCGCCAGCAGTTCCTCGCCGCCCCGGCCGAATACGAAGGGGTCCCCGCCCTTGAGCCGCACGACGAGGGAATGCTCCTGTGCCTTTTCGGCGAGCAGGGCGCTTATCTCGGCCTGCGCCGCACTGTGCCGGCCCGAGCGTTTGCCCATGTAGATGCGTTCCGCCCCAGCGGGAGCCAGGTCGAGAATTGCCGGGTCGATGAGGTCGTCGTACACGACGCAGCCGCAGCGGCGCAGCAGCTCCGCCGCCCTGAGCGTGAGCAGCTCCGGCCCGCCGCAGCCCGCACCTACGAGGTAGACCCGCCCGCTCATGACTCCGCCTCCAGCTCGGCCTCTAGTTCCTCTCGCGAGAGCGCTCCGCCGCGTTCAAGCGCCCGCTGGAAGAGCAGGCGGAAGAGCGCCGAGCGCCGCCTCTGCTCGGGTATGCGGGCCTTGAGCTCCGGACGAAGGGAGCCCAGCCAGGCGACGATGTCCTCGAAGTACTCGGGCAGAGCCTCATCCAGCCGGTCCCGGGCCCAGGCGGCGGCGGTGGGACTGCGCCCGGCGGTTGTGACGCCCGCTGAGAGAGCACCACGCCTGAGCAGCGCGGGAAAGACGAAACTGCACTCGGCAAGCTCGTCCACGACGTTCACAGGTATGCCCCTCTCGCGGCAGAGCGCTGATACGGCACTGTTCACGTCCCGCTCGTCCGTCGCGGCGATGACGAGCTCCGCACCCTCGATGTCGCGCGGCTCAAAGGCCCGGCGAGTGAGCGTTAGCCCATCCATGGCCTCGAGTTCGGGGCAGAACTCCGGTGCGACGGCGGTGAGCTCAGGACCATATGGCAGCAGCATCCTCACCTTGTGCAGCGCGAGCCGTCCGCCGCCCACGATGAGCGCCCGGCGGCCTGAGAGCTCTATAAAAAGCGGAAAAAGCGCCATTAAAACGCCTCCTATGCGAAGTAATACTGCGGTCCGTCCGGCGTCTCCATACGCCGGAGCCGCACGCCGAACACCTCGTCGATGACGCCGCTTTCAAACACCGCCTCCGGCGCGTCGAGCATACGGAGCCGCCCTTCCTGCATGACGGCAAGGATATCCGCGCGTCGGAGCGCAAGACCGAGGTCGTGCGTCACGATGGCCACCGCCCGGCCTTCCTCGGCGAGTGAGCGCGCGGTGTCCATGACGCCCAGCTGGTGGCGGATGTCGAGGAAGGCGGTGGGCTCGTCCATGAGCACCGTTTCCGCCCCCTGGGCGAGCGCCATGGCTAGATAGGCCCTCTGCCTCTGACCTCCGGACAGCTCCGGCATGGGCCGCTCCGCCAACTCAAGCGCGTCGGCGTTTCTTAGCGCGGCGTCAACGATCTCATAGTCCTCACGCCTGTATCGGCGGGGGTAGGATAGGTAGGGAAATCGCCCATGCAGCGCCATGCGACGGACGCTTATGCTGGGCACCGGCCGATCCTGGGGCATGTACGCCGCCCTCTGTGCGATGTCGCGGGAACTGAGTGCCTCGGAGGGCACGCCGTCGAAGAGCACCTGCCCGCCCATGTGCTGCACCATGCCGAGCAC
>CAUAHS010000225.1 GCA_958428885.1 uncultured Eubacteriales bacterium | reverse complement strand
TATTTCGCGGCTGCGGCCGCGAAACTCTGCGAGGCTTTTTCGACAGACTGAAGCCCCCGGCAGCAGCCGGGGGCCGTTTTTTATTTGTACGGCTCAGGGTTCGAGGTGCGGCGGAGGAGGTAGTCCGTGCTCACGCCGTAGAAATCCGCGATGCGGCAGAGCGTGTGCAGCGGCACGTTCAGGCGTCCCAGCTCATAGTCCGAGTAAGTCGTCTGGTGCACGCCCAGATACTCCGCCAGCTCTCTCTGCGTCAGGTCCCTGTCCTCACGCAGATCGCGGAGCCTTGTCTCGACCATAACATCACCTCGCTGATATTATGGTCTAAGGCAATATCCCTTATTGACTTTTAAGGGAATATACCTTAAAATGAACCACACCGCTCAGCATTTTTCCCGACGTTTCACAGCGAGGCCGAGCAGGAGGCCGGAGACGGCGAGGACGTAATGATACCGAAACAGCTGGATAAAGACGAGCTCGAGGGCCCTGACGCCGCCGAAGGAGAGCGCGGCGGAGAGAACGTAGGCCAGCAGGGGGAGCGCGCCGAGCACCGCGCAGAGCGGGCGCACCCAGCCTGCAGGCGACCGCATCCGCCCCACGCATATGGCAAGCGCCGACACCGCCCAGCCGGCGGCAAGCCAGCCCAGCGGCTTGAGCGCGACCAGCCAGAAGACGATCAGAGGAGTGTACGCGAAATACTTGAAGTGCTCTGCGATCTTGTACGATAAAGCATAGTTCAGCACCAGTATAAGCAGCGCAAGGGCGAATGCCAGACGGTCGAACCACTCGAACCTTGCCGCCCTGCGCCGTCTCGGCTCCGGCTCGTCCGGCGCAGCCTCGTCGATAAGCCACTCGGGCGCCACGTCAAAGACCAGCGCCAGCCGCGTAAGGCTCACGGCGTCCGGCAGCCCCGTGCCCTTTTCCCAGCGGCCCACGGCCTGGCGCGTGACGCCCAGCTCCTCCGCCAGCCGCTCCTGCGACCAGCTCCGCCCGGCACGGAGGGTTATCAGCTTTTCCGAAAACGTCATACCCGTCACCCCTTTCTTATGAATATATCACACGAAAGTTTCCGTGCCTACGCAAAACTTGTTGCGTTGTGGAAAAGCATAGTGTATAATCCCGTTTAGTACAGTTAAGGAGGACCAACCTATGTCCGATGAGCTGCTGCGCATCGAAAACGTCACCAAAAAGTACGGCAAGACCGTAGCCAACTCCGACATCAGCTTTTCCGTGAACGCGGGGGAGACGGCTGTCCTGCTCGGGCCGAACGGCGCGGGCAAATCCACCATAATCAAGTGCATCGCGGGCCTGCTGCGCTTTTCCGGCAACATCCTCATCTGCGGCGAGCCCAACAAGACCCTGCCCGCCAAGCGCGAGCTTGGATACATACCCGAACTGCCCGCGGTCTACGAGCTGCTGACCGTGGAGGAGCACCTCGAATTCATCCGCCGCGCCTACCGCGTGGAGGACGACGGCTACGGCGACTCTCTGCTCGAGCGCCTGGAGCTCGACGACAAGCGCAAAAAGCTGGGCCGCGAGCTCTCCAAGGGCATGCAGCAGAAGCTCTCCATCTGCTGCGCCCTGGTGCACCGCCCGCGCGTGCTGATCTTCGACGAGCCCCTGGTCGGCCTCGACCCGCACGCCATCAAGGAGCTCAAAATGCTCTTCCGCGAGCTGCGCTCCGACGGACGTGCCGTGCTCATCTCCACGCACATGATAGAGAGCGTCGAGGACTACTGGGACGTGGCGCACATCATGATGAACGGCCGCTTTGCCGCCACCAAGCGCAACACGCCCGAGGACACCGCCAGCCAGAGCCTCGAGGACCTGTTCTTTGAGATCACCGAAGGCGGTGAGCGCGCATGAGTCCGCTCTCCTACCTGCTCTTCACCCGCTTCAAAAACCAGATAAAGGGCGTCTTCCGCTCCCCGGCAAAGCTCATATACGCCATCGTGCTCATAGCGCTCATTGTGCTGGTCGTCGTCGGCGGCCAGGCCGGGGCCTCGGAGACGGAGTATTTCAGGCCGATGAGCGAGCTCTTCGCCATCGTCCTCGGCTTCTACGCGCTAATGCTGGTCCTGATAGTCAACTCCGGCTTCTCAACGGGCATGAGCGTGTTCAAGATGCCGGACGTGAACTTCCTCTTCGCCGGGCCGTTCAGGCCGCTGCGGGTGTTGTCCTTCGGCATGCTCCAGCAGCTGGGCACGGCGATAATCACCGGGGTCTTCATCCTGTTCCAGTACGGCTGGATGCACGGCAGCTACGGCGTGAACATAGTCGGCATGGTGGTCATCCTGCTCGGCTACTCGCTGGTGCTCTTCACCGGCCAGCTCACGGCCATGACCATCTACTGCCTGACCTCCGGCAGCGACAAAAAGCGCCGCATCGCGAGGCTCATCTTCGTCGTCATCTGCGTCGCCTGGGCGGGGTACATCTTCTATAACTGCCTCGGCGAGGGCGATTTCCTCACCAAGCTCTGCGAGGCTGCGACCAGCAGCTACGCCATGTATTTCCCCGTGGCCGGCTGGCTCTGCTGGGCCGTCGCGGGCATTATCGAGGGCGAGCTCGTGGGCTCGTCGGTCTCGCGCTCTGGGCGGTGTTCTGCGCAGCGCTCTATTTGGCCATGGCCAGGGCGGACCAGGACTATTACGAGGACGTCCTGCAGTCCACCGAGACCGCCTTCAACGCCCAGGCCGCCGCAAAGGAGGGCCGGGTCACCGAGACAGGGCCGAAGAAGCTCAAGCTGGGCCGCACGGGCCTCGGAGGAGGCCAGGGGGCGTCCGTGTTCTGGTACAAGCACCGCGTGGAGAACCGCCGCTCGCGCGCCTTCATCCTCAGCGGCGCCGACCTCATCTTCGTCATAGCCTCGATAGGCTTCGGCTTCTTCATGCGCAGCGAGGGCATAGTCCCGGCGCTGGCGTTCGCGGTGTATCTGCAGATGTTCTCGTCCTCGATGCGCCGCCTCCCGCGCGAGATGCTCAAGCCCTACATCTACCTCGTGCCGGAGCCGCCGTTCAAAAAGCTGCTCTGGTGCATACGCGAGAGCGTGGGCCCCTTTGCGCTGATGGCTGTGCTGACCTTTGTGCCGCTGGGGTTCATCATGACGCTCGACCCCGCCACGACCGCCGCGGCCTGCCTTGCGCACTTCAGCTATGCGTATCTGATGCTGTCCGGCAACCTGGTCTGCGAGCGGGTGTTCGGCCGGGTGAATATGAAGGCGCTGATCTTCGTGTTCTATTTCCTCGTGGAGATACTCGTCTGCGCCCCCGGCATAGTCGCCGCCGTGATGCTGAGCATAAATAACGCCGCACCCCCCGTCTGGCTGCTCGCCCTCGCCGGCGCCAACGCCATCATATCCCTCCTCGCAATCTTCCTCTGCCGCGGCATATTGAACTACGCGGAACTCAAGAACTAAAGAAAACTCCCGGCCCCAACAGGCCGGGAGTTT
>CAUAHS010000224.1 GCA_958428885.1 uncultured Eubacteriales bacterium | reverse complement strand
AAAGGGGGTCACGCCCGAGCAGAGGCATGCCGGTGAAGTCGAAGACCTTTCCGAACACGGAGCCGGTATTGGGCCCGTTGTGCATGATGATGGTCGCCGCAGTCATGCCCATGCCGACCATACGGCCTATGGACAGGTCCGTGCCGGCCAGCAATATGAGGCCTGCGACGCCGAGGGCCAGGAACATACGCGGCGAAGCCTGGGACAGGATGTTCAGGACGTTGTTCAGCGTGAGCAGAGGCACGCCCTTCACGATGGGGGTGACTATGCACAGCGCGATGAAGATGATGACTATGGCTATGTACAGGCCGTTGCGCAGGAAGAAGTCGCGCCTGTTGAAGGTGTAGCGGTAGTTCTCCCAGGACTGGGCCGTCTTTTCACCATAGGTGAACTTCGACATGCGCAGCAGGTCGATGAGGTGGTACTTGTGGTCGAAGGCGGCGTGGCGCCGGTCCTTTATCTGCTGCTTTTCCTTGAGCAGATTCATCTTCGCGTCGAAAAGGCGGTTCTTGTGGACGTATTTCTCGTCCTTGAGCTCCTGCTGATCGGAGAGCTTGGCTACCGTCTCCTGGTGCTCTTTATGGAGCTGCTCAACGGCCTCTTTGTAGTTTTCCTGGGCCTTGACGTTCTCCTCAGCGCAGCTGGCGACCACGGCCTGATAATAGGCGCCGTAGTTGGCCTTGAGGTAGCTCTCAGCCTCGGCGATGAGCTTGGAGACCTCGGCCTTGTTCTTTGCCTCGACCTCCTTGGCCTTGGTGAGCTCCTTTTTCAGCTCGGCGGCTCGCTTCTGCTTCTCCTCGGCCGTATAGATGCGGTCACGCTTGAGGTTCTCAAGGCTGTTCTGGATATCCAGGACCTTGTCGGTGCCGTCCACACGCAGGGCGTTTATCTTTTCCTGTATGGCGCCCACATGCTCGTCGATCGGCGCAAGCAGCTGAGCCTCCTGCTCAGCCGTCAGGATCTTTGATTTTTCTGCTACCATATGTGCTTCTCCTACCTTACAGGTATTTTGCGCTGAGTCTCAAAAGCTCTTCCTGATCCGTCTCCTTGGTGTTCACGATGCCGGAGAGGTGTCCGTTGCTCATGACGCCTATGCGGTTCGTGATGCCGAGGATCTCAGGCATTTCGGAAGAGACGACTATTATCGTCTTGCCGGCCTTGGCCATCTGGATTATGAGCTCATAGATCTCGTACTTGGCGCCGACGTCGATGCCGCGGGTCGGCTCGTCCATCATGAAGACCTGCGGCTCGCGCTCGAGCCACTTGCCGAAGATGACCTTCTGCTGGTTGCCGCCGGAGAGGCTGGTTATCATGTCGTCCGGGCCCATGCACTTGGTGCGCATGACCTTGATCTCCTTGTTCGTGGCCTTGACCATCTTGGGATTGGACAGCGCCGGGCCGGACTTGTACTGGTCCAGGTTGGCTATCGTCGTGTTGAAGGTCAGGTCGCACTTGAGGAAGAGGCCGTTGGCCTTGCGCTCCTCGGTTATCATGGCGAAGCCGTGCTCGATCGCCTCCCTGGCGTTGGTGAAGTTCATGAGCCTGCCCTTGAAGTACACACGCCCGGCGGCCCTGGTGCGCACGCCGAAGATCGTCTCGAGGAGCTCCGTCCTGCCCGCGCCGACCAGGCCGTAGAGGCCGAAGATCTCGCCCTCGCGCACGTCGAAGCTCACGTCCTGCAGATAGGGCGCGTACTTCGTGGAGAGGTGCTGCACGGAGAGGATGGTCTCCCCCGGCGTGTTGTCCACGGGCGGGAAGCGGCTCTCGAGCGAGCGGCCGACCATGGCGGCGATGAGCTCGTTCATGTTCGTGTCCTCTGTGCGCTTGGTCATGACGAGCTTGCCGTCGCGCAGGACCGAGATCTCGTCGCAGATCTCGAATATCTCATCCATCTTGTGAGAGATATATATAAGCGAGATGCCCTGATCGCGCAGCATCCGCATCATTTCAAAGAGCTTCTCGACCTCCTGCACGGTGAGGGAGGAGGTGGGCTCGTCCAGGACGATGACCTGAGAGTTGTAGGAGATGGCCTTGGCTATCTCGCACATCTGCCGCTGGGAAACGGACATGTTCCGCATCGGCTGGTTCAGGTTCACGGTCATGCCGAGCTTGCGGAAAAGCTCGGAAGCCTTCTTTTTCATTCCGCCCTCGTCGACAACGCCCAGGGCGTTGGTCGGGTAGCGGCCGAGGAACAGGTTGTCCGTCACGTTCCGCTCCAGGCACTGGTTGAGCTCCTGGTGGACCATGGCGATGCCGTTCTCCAGCGCGTCCTTGGGGCCGGAAAAACTGATCTCCTTTCCATTCAGGAAGATCTTCCCCTCGTCCTTCTGGTAGGTGCCGAAAAGACACTTCATCATCGTCGACTTGCCGGCGCCGTTTTCGCCCATAAGGCCCATGACAGTCCCGCGCTTGACGTCCAGGTTGATGTGGTCCAGCACGCGGTTGCGGCCGAAGGACTTGCTCATGCCGCGTATTGACAGGACGATATCATTTTTCGCATCTGCCATTCTTGTTAACTCCCGTTTTGCAAATTTGCAGTTTCAGCGAAAATCTGATTCTGCCGGATTTTCATTACAAATTGCTATTAGGGAGAAGTTATTTCTCCCTAATAGCAAAGGTTTAAGTTAGCTTACACTGTGTCTGTGCAGCCTTATCACTGGCTGAGAATGCCGGTGTAGGAGGCGGCGTTGTCGGTCTTGACCATGTTGATGGCGAAGGCGTCGTACATGTCGGGGTTGCCCAGACGGTTGGTGATGTTGGACTCGGTCTGGCCGTCGCCGGCGATGTACTCGACGTTCAGGTTCAGCAGATCGTCGTACTTCTGCAGCAGCGGCTGATAGGTGGAGCCGAGGAAGTTATCGGCGGAGTTGTAGATGTTCAGCCAGACGTTCTTGGTCGGGTGAGCGGTGGCGTCGAGCTGGTTGGAGACGGGCGCATAGGTGACGGTGGAATCCAGGAACTCCTCGTAGTTCTCCGCGGTCACGGCCACGTTCAGGGCGTAGTAGCTACGGGAGGCCTCGTCGTAGTAGAAGACGTCGGAGCTCAGGACGTTGCCGGCGTCGTCGGCGGTGCCTATGCCGGTGTCGATGTCCACGCCGTCAAGGGCGTTGCGCAGGACGCGGAGGGTCAGGTAGGCCTGCACGTCGGCGTGCTGGCTGATGGTGCCGCCGTAGCCCTCAGCGATGGCGGCGACGGCGTCGGAGTTGGCGTCGTAGCCGAAGGTGGGGACGCCCTCAGCCTTGGACCAGGCGAGGAACATGCTCATGCCCATGCCGTCGTTGTTGGAGGCGACGATGTCGATCTGATCGCCGAAGGAGGAGGCCCAGGTGCCGATGGCGTTGCCGGCGGTGGCGGCGTCCCAGGTGGCGCCGGCGGAGTTCTTCATCTCCTGAGAGGCGAGCTCACGGACGATGTAGGTGGTGCCGTCTATCTCGAGGGTGCCGTCCTTG
>CAUAHS010000223.1 GCA_958428885.1 uncultured Eubacteriales bacterium | reverse complement strand
ACACGGATGAGCCGTTTTTGATAACGGTGCTCACGCGCGGCGTCGGCTGGGCCGAGGTGCTGATGGGCGAGCTCTGCGACGCCTTTGCCGAGTATGAGCAGACGCGCGCCCACGTGGAGCCGGAGCCGCCGGAGACGACTGCCGACTGCCCCGCGGAGCAGCCCGCCTTAGTGATAGAGGACGCCCTGCGCTTTGCCCTGCGCCTCACCCCCTTTGCCTTCGTCTCGGAGCTGATATGAGAAAAAGACCGGAAAACGCCGTGTTTTCCGGTCTTTTATATTATATGTGTGCGCAAAAGGGCCCCGCCCGGTGGGGCGGGGCCTGGGGGGAAGGATTAGAACAGCTCGTCGCCGCTCTTGTTGTCAAGGCCGGGGTGGAGGTCGAAGCGCACGGCGCCCACGCGGGCCTTGCCGTTTACCGCCTGCTCCACCAGATACGTGCCGCGGATGCCGAAGCCGCCGCAGAGCTCGATGGCTCCGCAGCCCGCCTCGGCCATCTCGGCCGCCGCGGCCGCGCCCTCCTCATAGGTCGAGACGCCTATCGAAGTCAGGCGCACGCCCGGGGTCTCCACCACGCCGCGGTCGCGCTTGGGGTCCGCGCCGGGGGCTATGAATATGAACGCAGCATTGAGCATGTCTCCGCCTCCTCACTTTTTGTTCGGGATATGTATCGCCCGCTTGCGCGCGGCGAGCGCGGCCTCGCGCAGGGCCTCGGCCACCGTCGGGTGGCAGTGGATGGTGTCCGTCAGCTCGTCGAGCGTCGCCTCCAGCCTTATCGCCAGCGCGGCCTCCTCTATGAGCTCAGTGGCGCTCGGGGCCAGGATGTGCACGCCCAGTATCTCGCCGAACTTCGGCCCGGCCAGGACCTTTATCATGCCGCCCGTGCAGCCGGCGACCAGACTTCGGCCGTTGGCGCTGGTCGGGAAGCGGCCGACGATGTACTCTATGCCCAGCTCCTTGGCGCGCTCCTCGGTGTAGCCGACGCCCGCTATCTCGGGGCCGACGTAGGCGCAGGCGGGGCTCATGTCCGCGTCAAAGCCCGCGTCGCCGCCCATGGCGTTCTCCGCCGCGGCCTCGCCCATCGCCATGGCCGCGTGGGCCAGCATGAGCCTGCCGGAGCAGTCGCCGACGGCGTAAACGCCCTTGACGCTGGTCTCGAGGTGCGCGTCCACCTTTATGAAGCCGTCCTCCACGGCTATCCCGGCCTTCTCGAGGCACAGCGGCTCGAGGTTCGGGCTCCTGCCGACGCAGACGAGGACCTTCTCGGCCTCGAACACGTTGTCGCGGCCGTCTATCTCCGCGTGCACCGCCGCGCCCTTTGCCGTGGTGTCCACGCTCGTGACCCGCGCGCCGGTGCGCACGTCCATGCCCTCGGAGATGAGCTGCGCCTTTGCGAGCTCGGCCAATTCGCCGTCCATCTGCGGGAGTATGCGCGGCTGAAGCTCCAGCACCGTGACCTTTGCGCCGAAGCGGCGGTAGACGCTGCCAAGCTCCATGCCGATGACGCCGCCGCCGATGACGACGAGGCTCTCGGGGATGTGGTCGAGCGTCAGGCAGGCCGTGGAGTCTATGCAGGCCGGGCACTCGCGCAGTCCGGGGATGCCGGGCATGATGGGCTTTGAGCCCGCGGCGATGATTATCTTCTCGGGGCTCAGGGTCTTGTCGCCCACGCGGACAGTCATCGGTCCGGTGAAGCTGGCCTCGCCCTCGAGCACCGTGACCTTGTTCGCGCGCATGAGGGCCCGGACGCCGCCGGTCAGCTTGTCTGAGACGCTCTGACGGTTTTGCTGCACGCGTGCCCAGTCCACGGCCACGTCGCGGCCAATTATGCCTATGCTCTCGGACTTCGTCGCGAGCTCGTAGACCTCGGAGCTGTGCAGCAGGGCCTTTGTGGGCATGCAGCCGCGGTTCAGGCAGGTGCCGCCTATCTGAGCGCGCTCTGCGAGCGTGACCTTAGCGCCGAGCTGCGCCGCCCTTATTGCCGCGACGTAGCCGCCCGGCCCGCCGCCGATGACCAGCACTCCGCCGCCCTCGGCGGGCTTTTCCTCCGCCTTGGCCGGGGCCGCGGCGGGGGCGGAGGCGGTATAGCTCTCGCCCTCCGCGCCTATGACAGCCACGGGGGTCAGGCAGGCCACCGTCTCGCCTGCGGGGACGAGTATCTTCAGCAGCTTGCCCGAGGCCATGGCCTCCACGTCGTTGGTCAGCTTATCCGTCGAGACGGAGAAGAGCACCTCGCCCTCCTTGACGGCGTCGCCCTCGGCCTTGAGCCAGTTTTCTATCGTGCCCTCGGTCATCGTGAGGCCGAGTTTTGGCATTACGACTTCTTTTGCCATGCTGCACCTCCTATGCCAGCACCAGCGCGGGGCACTCGATGAGCTTCTTCACGCGCTGCAAAAACTGCGCCGCCACGGAGCCGTCCACCACGCGGTGGTCGGCGGTCAGCGAGAGGTTCAAGATTGGCCGCACGCAGATCTCGCCGTCTATGACCACGGGCTTTTCCACGATGGTGTTCACGCCGAGTATCGCCACCTCGGGCTGGTTTATGATCGGCGAGAAGCTCTCTATGCCGTACATGCCGAGGTTCGTGATGGTAAAGGTGCCGCCGCTGAGTCGTTCCATGGGCAGGCCGCCCGTCCTCGCGAGGTTCGCCAGCTCCTTGACCTCGGCGGAGATCTCACGCAGGCCCTTTTTGTCGGCGTCGCGGACGTTCGGCACGACGAGGCCGTTGTCCAGCGCCACGGCCACGCCCATGTTGACGTAGTTTTTATAGATTATATTGTCCCCGTCCACGGAGCAGTTGAGCAGCGGGAACTCCCGGAGCGCCACGGCCACGAGCTTGACCAGGATGTCCGTGTAGCTGACCTTGATGTCATCGGCCTTGAGCCGCGCGCGGAGCTTGGCAAGCTCGGTAACGTCGCAGCCGAGGTTGAAGGTGACGGTGGGGCTGGTCATGTGGCTGTTCTGCATATTGCGGGCGATGGCCTTGCGCATACCGTTCATGCGCTTGACCTCCTCCCTCGGCCCCTCCTGGGCCGCGGGGGCGGAGACGGCGGCGAGGATGTCGGCCGCGAGTATACGCCCGCCCTTGTGCGGCACGTCCTTGAGGTCCATGCCCAGCTCGGCGGCGGCCTTTGCCGCGAGCGGCGAGGCCTTGGGCCCGGGCTCGGGGGCCGGTTTGGGCGGCTCCGGCGGCGGTGGCGGGGCGGCCTTGAACTTTTTGACGTCCTCCTCGGTTATGCGGCCTCCCGGGCCGGTGCCGGGGACGAGGGCTATGTCCAGCCCCAGCTCCTTCGCCAGCTTCTTGGCCGCGGGCGAGGCCACTACCCTTCCGCCCGGGGCCTTTGCGGGCGCGGCTGGGGCGGCGGGGGCCGCCGCCGGGGCCGGGGCCTCGGCCTTGGGCGCCGCGCCGGGCACGAGCTCGGAGATGTCCTCGTTCGGCTCGCCTATCACAGCCACTCCGGCGAGGCAAGGCAGCGTGTCGCCCTCCTTGGCGAGTATCTT
>CAUAHS010000222.1 GCA_958428885.1 uncultured Eubacteriales bacterium | reverse complement strand
CGATCTCCTCAAGAGTCCGGGCGTCCCTCACGTCAAAATCTCCCGCGCGCGTGCGCCTCAGGCCCGACATGCAGGCGCCGCAGCCCAGGGCACGGCCTATGTCATCACAGAGCGTGCGTATGTAGGTGCCCTTGGAGCACTCCACCTCAAGGACAAAATCGCCGTCACGCTCGCCTGTGCACTCCAGACGGTATATCGTGACCGGCCTCGGCTTGCGCTCCACCTCGCCGCCCGCGCGGGCGATCTCGTAGAGCTTTTTGCCGCCCTGCTTGATGGCCGAATACATGGGCGGGAGCTGCTCTATCCCACCGCGGAAGGCCTCCAGGGCTGCCTCCAGCTCATCCCTTGCCGGGCGCTCCGGCGAGGTTTTGAGCACATTGCCCGTCGTATCCAGCGTATCCGTCACGACGCCGGGGCGCAGCAGGGCGGTATAGGCCTTGTCATGGCCCTCCGCAAACTCCACGGCTCTCGTCGCCCGGCCCAGGAACACGACCAGCAGTCCCGTCGCCATGGGGTCCAGAGTGCCGGAGTGGCCTATGCGCCTCTGCCCCGTCATGCGCCGGAGTGCGCCGACCACGTCGTGGCTCGTCCAGCCCGCGGGCTTGTCCACGAGCAGTATGCCGCTTATACCTCCGGCCATTTTTCGTCTATCGCACGCAGCATGAGCGTGAGCGCTTCCTCCGGTCCGGCCTGGAGCGTACAGCCCGCCGCCATGGCATGACCTCCGCCGCCGTACACGGCGCAGATCTCGGAGACGTTCACCCCCGGCTTGGAGCGGAGCGAGATCTTACTCTCGCCCGGCTTCGTCTCTCGGATGGTCATGCTCACCACCGAGCCCTCCGCCTTGCCCGCAAGGCCGGCGAGGTCCTCGCAGTCGTTTTCCACCGCACCGCACTCTTCGAGCATGCGGAGCGTCACGGTCACGACCGAGATCTCTCCGTTCCGGAAGAACCTCATGCCGCTGAGCATCCGGCCCTCGAGGGCCATCCTCGCGCG
Organism: uncultured Eubacteriales bacterium; assembly: GCA_958428885.1. Taxonomy (GTDB): domain Bacteria; phylum Bacillota; class Clostridia; order Oscillospirales; family Oscillospiraceae; genus Scatomorpha. The sequence continues at coordinate 2,521 of CAUAHS010000222.1, read as the reverse complement.
GCTCTGGGTGCGGAAAAAGCGGGTGTTCAGCGCGGAATTGTCCGCGCCGAGGTCGATGAGCTCCGCCGCCGCCCTGAGTGTGGCGGCATTGGTGTTCGAGTACTGGAAGCAGCCGGTGTCAGTGCTTACGGCGATGTAGAGCAGCGTCGCCTCCTCGCGGCTGACGGAGCCGCACAGGGCCTTTATCACCTCGAGCACCAGCTCGCCGCAGGAGGACTTGTCCGCCGCGAGGCAGGTGTTCTCCGCGAAAAACGAGTTCGAGGGGTGATGGTCCAGAGCAAGGTTCACCGGCGCGGGCGTTCCCTCGGGAAACAGGCCCTCGCCGGCGACGTCGACCGTCACGACGCATGACGGCCGAAACCCCTCCGGCGCGAAATATGGCGCGATGAAGGGGCGGTAATTTTCGGTTATTTCTGGATTTTCGATGCAGTACGCCGTCTTGCCCGCGCGGCGGAGCGCCGAACAGAGGGCGGCGCCGGAGCCCAGCGTGTCCCCGTCCGGGCGGCGGTGGCTTATGAGCAGATAGCCGTCGTGCCCGGCCAGATATGCAGCGCATTCATTCGCCGTCAGGTTCATCGCTGTCCTCCCTGCCCGTGTCCAGCTCCTCTATGAGCTTGCTGATGTGGGCGCCGTACTCTATGGAGTGGTCGAGCTCGAAGATGAGCTCCGGCGTGTACCGGAGCGAGAGCGCCGAGCCGAGCTCTCGACGCAGCCAGGGGCCGCAGCTCTTGAGCCCGCGCTTGAACTCGCGCTCGTCCAGCTCGCCGAGGACGGAGAGCCAGACCTTCGCATAGCGGAGGTCGCCCGTGGTCTCCACCCTCGTGACGCTTATCATCCCCTGCTGCACCCGCGGGTCCTTGACCTGCCGCAGCAGCGTGCTGAGCGCGTGCTGGATGTCGTCGTTTATGCGGCCCATTCTGGTGGAATTAGCCATGACTTTACCTCTTATAAAATAAATGATAATAAATTGTGCTCTTCAGCGCCTGAACCGCTTGGAATTGAGCCGTATCAGCACAAACGCCACCCCGCACACCGTGTACACGGCGAAAACGGCCGCAAAAGCCCCGCCGAGCACGACCGTCGGCATCAAGAGGCCCATCGGCAGCGTCACACGGCCCACAAGCCTGCACATTGCGGGGAGGTCATACTTCTCCTTCTCTTCGCGGCTCATCGTGTTTATACCGGCGATGAAGTCGCTGCCTCGGCCCGTCATGAGCACTATGGAGATGGCAATAAGCGGCAGCGCTATGACAGAGACTATGACAAAGCCTACGATCTCTTCCGTGGTCATTTCTTGGCCTCCCCGGGTCTGGTCCGGCAACACTCCTACCGGTGCAGGCTTTGCGGTACGCCCAAAGGCATCCCGTGCCGATTAGCTCTCTACCTGTTTCATAACGTAGGCTTCGATGATGTCGCCCTCGCGCTCGTCGTTGAACTTTTCGATCTGGATGCCGCACTCGTAGCCGGAGGCGACTTCCTTGACGTCGTCCTTGAAGCGGCGCAGTGAGGCCATCTCGCCCTCGAAAATGACTATGCCGTCGCGCACGACGCGGACCTTGCAGCCGCGCTGGACCTTGCCGTCGAGCACGTAGCAGCCGCAGACGGTGCCGACCTTGCTGACCTTGTAGAGCTGGCGGATCTCGACGTGGCCTATGACCTGCTCTTCGAACTTCGGGGCCAGCATGCCCTTCATGGCGGCCTCGATCTCGTTTATGCAGTCGTAGATGACGCGGTACATGCGCATCTCGACGTTAGCCCTTGCGGCGTAGTCGCGCGCGGCGTTGTCCGGGCGCACGTTGAAGCCGACGATGATGGCGCCGGAGGTGGCGGCCAGCATGACGTCGGACTCCGAGATGGCACCGACGCCGGAGTGGATGACGCGCACGCGGACCTCCTCGTTCGAGAGCTTCTCCAGCGAGGTCTTGACGGCCTCGGCGCTGCCCTGGACGTCCGCCTTGACGATGATGTTGAAGTCCTTTATCTCGCCCTGCTGGATGCGCGCGAACAGGTCGTCGAGCGTGACCTTCTTTGCGACGCCGAGGGTCTTATCCTTGGCCTGCTGCTTGCGCTCCTCGACCAGTTCGCGGGCCATACGCTCGTCTGCGACGGCGTTGAAGGTGTCGCCTGCGCCGGGGACCTCGCTCATGCCGGCGATCTCCACGGGGGTGGAGGGGCCGGCCTCGGTCACACGCTGACCCTTGTCGTTTATCATGGTCCTGACACGGCCCACAGCCGTGCCGGCGATGATGATGTCGCCCTGGCGCAGCGTGCCGTTCTGGACGAGGACGGTCATTATGGGACCGCGTCCCTTGTCGAGCCTTGCCTCGATGACCGCGCCCTTAGCCGCGCGATTCGGGTTCGCCTTGAGCTCGAGCACCTCGGCCAGGACGACCAGGTTCTCAAGCAGGTTGTCTATGCCCTCGCCGGTCTTGGCGGAGATCGGGCAGACGATGGTGTCGCCGCCCCACTCCTCGCTGACGAGGTCGTACTCCGTGAGCTGCTGCTTGACGCGCTCCGGATT
>CAUAHS010000221.1 GCA_958428885.1 uncultured Eubacteriales bacterium | reverse complement strand
GCATTACAGCATCTCCGAGGCCACGGCGGAGCGGGTACGCTCCGTCATGCGCGAGCTGGGCTATTACCCCAGCGCCAGCGCCCAGAGCTTCGCCCGCGGTTCGACCCGTGTCGTGGTCTGCCTCGCGGAACTCCGGCCGAACACCGCCTTTGAGAACCCGCACCTCTTTGAGATGATCTCAGGCCTGGAGGAGGGGCTGAGGGCACGCGGCTACTCGCTCACGCTGCGCTCCACGGATACGACCGAGGCCTGTGAGACGGCGGCGGAGCTAATAAACCGCCGCGGCTGCGACGGGCTTGTGGTCCACGCCTCGGTGATGAGCCGCCCGCTCGCGGCGCTGCTCACGCGCACGCGCTTTCCGCACATCGTGCTCGGCCTGCCCAATTTCGAGAGCCAGGTCTGCTGGATAGACATCAACAACGTGTTCTCCGGCATGACCGCGGCGGCGCACCTGATGGACGAGGGCTACCGCCGCATCGCCTTCATCGGCGGCAGTGAGCACGACATGATCTCGGCCCACCGGCTGGAGGGCGTGCGTCAGGGCCTGGAGAGCGCGGGGCGGGAACTGCCCGAGAGCTATATCTGGCTGGGCGAGAGCACACGGGCGGAGGGTCGGCGCATGACGCTGGGACTTATGAGCACCCGTCCGGCGCCGGACGCCATCGTCTGCGCAAACAACCTTGTCGCGCTCGGCTGCGTCGCCGCGCTCGAGGAGCTGGGACTGCGCATCCCGCAGGACGCTGCGGTAATGACCTTTGACGACTACCCCTATTCCCGCTTCACCACGCCGGAGCTCACGGTGGTGGACATAGACGTCCGCGACATGGGCGCCCAGGCGGCCAAGCTCCTCGCCGACGGCATCCGCCGTCCGAACCTCCAGACCCAGAGCTACACCACGGCCTCAAACCTCATAATCCGCGGTTCCACAAAGAGGCGATAGCCGCCGTATACGGCCCGGAGCCCGGTCTCAACTTTGCGTACTTTTTAACACAAAAAGCATAAAACGCCCTCTCCGGCCGGACGGAGGGGGCGCTTAGCTTATTGACGCATCAGAAGTGCGTAAACTTTGCGTTTTCTGTGCGAAATATGGGATTGACAATATATAATATGTGCGCTAATCTATCTCATAGCTTAGACAAAAGGAAGTTGAGACTTTGGAAGAAACACTCCAGAAAGAGAACAAAATGGGCGTCATGCCCGTAAACAAACTGCTGCTGTCCATGGCGGTGCCGATGATGATCTCGATGTTGGTCCAGGCGCTGTACAATGTCGTGGACAGCGTATTTGTGTCCAGGATAAGTGAAAACGCGCTGACGGCGGTTTCGCTGGCTTTCCCGATGCAGAATCTGCTCATCTCGTTTGCCGTCGGCTTCGGCGTCGGCATAAACGCGCTGATGAGCCGCGCGCTGGGCGAAAAGGACCCGGCCCACGCCAGCCGCATCGCGGTGAGCGGCATGGTGCTCGAGGCGGGCAGCTACGTCATATTCCTCATCATCGGCCTTTTCTTCACGGAGGCCTTCATGCGCGCTCAGATAAGCTCCGAGGTCCCGGCGGAGGACGCGGCGGAGATAATCGCACACGGCGTCTCCTATCTGCGCATAGTGCTCATCTTCTCCTTCGGCGTGTTTGCAGAGATAACCTATGAGCGCATCCTCCAGTCCACCGGCCGCACCACGCTCTCGATGATAACCCAGCTCATCGGCGCCGTGCTCAACATCATCTTCGACCCCATACTCATCTTCGGCTACCTCGGCTTCCCGGCCATGGGCATTGCCGGCGCCGCTGTGGCCACAGTCGGCGGCCAGATAGTCGCCGCCATCGTCGCCTTCTTCATCAACAAGCACTGGAACCACGAGATAAGCCTCGCCGGCGCCCGTCCCGCCAAGGTCTCCATGCTGGCCATCTCCAAGATCAGCATACCGAGCATAGTTATGAGCTCCATTTCCTCGGTAATGACCTTCTTCATGAACCTCATCCTGACCACCTTCACCGCCACCGCCGCCGCCGTGTTCGGCGTGTATTTCAAGCTCCAGAGCTTTGTTTTCATGCCCGTGTTCGGCCTCAACAACGGCATGGTGCCCATCATCGGCTATAACTACGGCGCCAACAAGCCGGAGCGCATCCACAAGACCATAAAGCTCAGCATGCTCTATGCCACGCTGCTGATGGTCATCGGCTTTGCCGTGTTCCACCTCTGGCCGGACGAGCTGCTGCTGCTTTTCGACGCCTCGGAGGACATGCTCAGCATCGGCAACCCGGCGCTGAGGATAATCAGCTACAGCTTCCTGCTAGCGGGCGTGAACATCATCTCCAGCTCCTCCTGCCAGGCCTTCGGCTTCGGCATGTACAGCCTGTACATATCCGCAGCGCGTCAGCTGGTAGTGCTCGTCCCCGCGGCGTATCTGCTCTCGTTCACCGGCGTGCTCGACAACGTCTGGCTGTCCTTCCCGATAGCCGAGGTCGCCTCCGTCTGCGTCTGCGTGCCGCTGCTCCAGCACGTGCTCAAAAAGACCGGCATGAAGCCCGTCAAGGAGAAGAAAAAGGCGTGACGTCACATATAATAAAAAGCCGCAGCTCTCAGAGCCGCGGCTTTTTTGCTGTTTGGGACGTTTCAAACCTGCCCGAGCTCCTTTTGCCGCTGGAGCTTTTTGAAAAGGCGGGCGAGGACGATGACCGCCACGACGGAGAGCACGATCTCGGCGACGGGCTGGGCATAGGCGAGACCGTAGAGGGGGAAGAGCCGGTTGAGAATCCACAGTGCGGGTATCTCAAGCACTATCTTGCGCAGGATGGCGAATATGAGCGCCTCCCGCCCCATGCCGACCGCCTGGAACACGCCCACCGCGAGAAAGTCGATGCACATGAACGGACCTGCGATGCACATACCTCTCAGGAAGCTGGAGCCGTAGCCGACGATGACCTCGCTGTCCATGAAGAGGCCGATGAAGAAGCCGGGGAAGGCGAAGTACAGCAACGAGACTATGGTGATGATGATGACGGAGGCCACGCCGGAGAAACGGACGGCGTCCTTCAAGCGCTTGCCGTTGCCGGAGGAGAAGTTGTAGCTGATGAGGGGCATGACGCCCTGGGAGAGACCGAGGGAGACGTACATGGGCAGCATGTTAATCTTCTGGGCGATGCCCATGGCGGCGATGGCGTCGGCCTTGTAGGCGGAGGTGAAGTTGTTGAGGATGGTCATGCCGGTGACGTTGAGGAGGTTCTGAATGGCGGCAGGGATGCCGACACCGCAGACCGCGCGGACTATGCGGCGGTTGAAGCTGAGCTTGCGGATGTCGATGCAGACATAGGTGCGCCCGCGCCTGACGGCGATGAGGATGAGGAAGTAGAGGCAGGCGACGCAGTTGGAGATGAAGGTGGCGAGTCCCGCTCCGGCGGCGCCCATGCCGAGTCCCCAGGGCATTATAAAGACGGGGTCGAGCACGATGTTGAGCAGGCAGCCGCTCATGGTGCCGATGCTCGCGTGCACGGCGGAGCCCTCAGCACGCACAAGGTAGGCGAGAACCACG
>CAUAHS010000220.1 GCA_958428885.1 uncultured Eubacteriales bacterium | reverse complement strand
TCGAGCTCGGTCCCGCCGAGGGGTACGAGATATGCGGCAACCGCGTTGAGAACACGGCGGGCGGCGCCTTCAGCATCGCTTCGCCCGGCGGAGGCATACTCTTCAGCGGCAATTCGGTCTCGGGTGCCGGCGGGAGCGGCCTGTGCGTGACCGGCCTCGGCTCAGACTGCGGCACGATCTGTGTGACCGGCAACAGCTTCAATGCCGTGTCCGGCTGCGCCGTGCGCCTCACGGGAGGCGGGGGCTGTGTGGTCGGCGGCATAGACATCAGCGGCAACAGCATCACGGAGAGCGGCGCCGCCATTGCACTTGAGAACATGAATATCACCGGCGGCTTCAGCGCCCGGGACAACACCGCCGACGGCGAGCCGGTCGGCGCCGCCGCGTCGGGCACGAATGCCGTCACGGCCGAGGCGGCCGACAGAGGAGAGCTGCTCTGCGCCATCTCCGGCAGCGCACCGCTGAGCTTCACCCTGCCCGACGCCCCGTCCAGGCACGGGTACATCTTCCTCGGTTGGAGAGGCGGAGGAGTCACGTGCGAGGCGGGCGAAACGGTTGACATAACAACAGATACCGCTTTCACCGCCGTCTGGGGCAGCATACCGGATGTGAGCGAGCCGGAGTCGCCGTTCAACGACGTGAGCGTCAGCGACTGGTTCTGCGACGCGGCGGCCTACGTCCACGAGAAGGGACTCATGGACGGCGTAGACACCGGCGTGTTCGACCCCCACGGCACGTTGACCCGCGCGATGGCCTGGACGACAATAGCCCGTGCCGAGGGCGTGGAAACGACCGGCGGCGCAGTCTGGTTTGACAGGGCTCAGGAGTACGTCATGGCGAACGGCATTTCCGACGGTGAGGACCCGAACGCCCCAATCACGCGCGAGCAGCTGGTGACCATGCTCTACCGCCTGGCCGGTGAGCCCGCCGTTTCAGGCACCGTCACCGCTCCGGACGCCTCCTGCGTCAGCAGCTGGGCCACCGACGCGATGGTGTGGGCCATGGACCTCGGCCTTGTCGAAGGCGACGAGAACGGCGCCGTCACTCCCGCGGCGACGGCGACCCGCGCTCAGGCTGCGGCCCTCATCATGCGCTACCTCGAGGCGTAAAACCCAATACAAAGCAGAAAAAGCCGCCCCATCCCGGGGCGGCTTTTCCTTTTGCCTGGTATCTATTCTTCCGCCGGGGCGACGAGCGCGGTCACGGCCTCCACGATGTCCTCAACGGCATCGCGGGAGACGAACTGCGGCCGGCCCTCGGAGAGGGAAGCTATGCAGGTGGTGCTGTCGTAGTTGTATATGGTCAGCGTGACCTCGGTGAAGGTCTCGGTGCTGCGGTGGAACACAAAGCTGATGGCCTCGCCCAGCCCGGTGCTCGCGCCCTCGGCGCTGCCCTCGGACTCGAGCGCCTCGAGCGAGCTGAGCACGTCGGTGAAGTCCACGTCCTCGCCGTTCAGGGTGTAGACGTAGTCGTAGCTGGTGGAGCCCTCGTCGTCGGTGCTCTCCTCGAGCGCCATGGTGACGGCATAGGTCTCGCCGTCGAGCGTGATGTCAAAGCCCTCGGTGCGGTCCCAGTCGAGCAGTATCACGTCGTCGGGCAGCAGCTCGGAGACCTCGGTGTAGAGCAGGCTGTCGCAGATGGCGGAGTCGATGAGATACACCATCTCCGAGCCCGCGATGCGCGCGTAGACGCCTTCCCCGGCGTAGTCGCCGAGCTCGAGCGTGAAGCTCTTTTCCTCCTCGCGCGTCTCGTAGACGGGATTGCCGTCCTCGTCCGTCTCGTTGGTCTCGACCTCGGTGGTCTCGATGTAGTCCACCGTGACGGTGACGGCGGGGTCGTCCAGGCCGTAGTCCGCGAGGTCCTTGAGCTCGGCCTTGTAGTCCACGCACTCGCCCCAGGTGAGGCCGGTTATCTGCGAGACGAAGTCGCCCGCGAGCGTGGTATCGAGCGCCGTGTACTCGCCGCCGTCGGCCGCAAAGTAGGTGTAGCGGTCGCTGTAGGCGAGGCCGCTGTCCTCGAGGTAGTCGATGACCAGCGTGCCGGAGGCGCGCTCGACGGTGAAGCTGACGAGCTCGGACATGTCGGGGATGGCCTCCTTGGCCACGAGGTCGTAGAGCCCGCAGCAGAAGCTGCTGTATATCCCGGAGTCCACGAGGTAGACGCTGCCGTCGCCAATGGAGACGTAGCGCAGGCCGTCCAGGCTGGTCTCGCTGCCGACGCTGATGACGGTCTCGGCGTCCGCCGTGACGGTTATGGTGCACTCAGGCTCCTCGAGACCGTACTGCGCGAGGTCGTCGGCCGCCTCGATGGTCTTGGAGGCCGTGACCTCCTCAAGCGTGGAGAGCATGGTGTTCAGCCGCGTGGGGTCGAGCGGGAAGTCCGCGTCGTCGGCATAGGTCCAGTCCTCGCCGTTGTAGTCGAAGCTCACGGTCTCGCCGTCGCAGGTCCAGGTGAGGTTGGTGAGCGTGGCGGCGTCGAGAGAGTAGATGACCTCGCTCTCCGTGACCTCGGCCTCCTCGTCGGGGATGAACTCCAGCGCGGCGAAGGCGCCTCCGGCCACGACGACGAGCACGGCGGCCAGTATGAGCAGTTTCTTTCCGCGTTTCATCTCTTTTTCCTCCTTACCCAGATGACGATGCCGGCGGCCAGGAAGCAGACGGGGATGACGCCGACCATGAGCATGGTGAGCAGGGAGGACGTGCCGCTGCTGATGGTGAGATACTCGGCGTCAAGGCTCTTGGCGTGGATGGAGATGCCGCTCTCGGAGCCGCAGAGCCAGTTCACGCAGTTGAGGAAGAAGTCCTCGTTGCCGCCGGAGATGCTGGCGTTGGTGGAGTCGTCGAGCAGGTAGGCCGAGGAGACCCAGATGACGCCGGTCTCGCCGCCATCTTCAAGCGTCTCGGTTATCGCGACTGCGAGGGCGAAGGGGCCGTCGATGTCGCCGTCCTCCTTTTCGTAGGTGCCCATGGAGTAGCCGCTGAGCTTGGAATAGGCGGCGTCCGAGGTCGTGAGCAGCTCGGTCACGCTGACCGTGTCGCGCGGGGCGTCGCCCACGACGAGGCCCTGGGCCAGGGGCAGGCACATGTAATAGCCGCCCTCGGAGAGGGGCGAGGTTATCTCGTGGCTGCCGTACTCGGGCAGGAGGTTGATGGGCGCGGGGAAGAGGTAGTTGCTGTCGCTGCCCTCGACGACGATGCCGTCCGCGGCGGTGACGCCGTAGTACTCCATGACGGCCTCAAGGTTCGTGAGCTCAGTGCCGTCCTGGAGCGGGCCGGTGATGAGGATGAGCTTGCCGCCGGCCTGGAGGTACTCGAGTATGGTGTCGCGCTCGGCCTCCGAGATGTCGCTCATGGGGGCGTTTATGAGCAGGCAGTCCGCGTCCTCGGGCACGCCGTCGCTCGTGAGCAGGGAGAGGCTCTCGAGCTCTACGTTCTGCTTGGCAACGGCGCTCTCAAAGGAGCTGGAGAGCTCGCTCTCGCCGTGGCCGGTGAGGGCGTAGAGCTTGGGCAGGTCCTCGTTCGTGACATAGTCGATGGCGCTGGTGAGCGCGCTCT
>CAUAHS010000219.1 GCA_958428885.1 uncultured Eubacteriales bacterium | reverse complement strand
CCGCACGTCCCGTCCGCCGACGCGCACCGTGCCCTCCGTGGCGTCGTAGAGCCGGGGTATGAGCTGCACCAGCGTGCTCTTGGCCGAGCCCGTGCCGCCGAGTATGCCCACCGTCTCGCCCGCCTTTATGTGCAGGTCCACGCCCGAGAGCGCGTACTCCGCCGCGTCGGCGCGGTATTTGAAGGAGACGCCCTCGAAATCCACGCTCCCGTCCGCGACCTCCGTCGCCGCCCCGTCGGGGGAGGAGAGCGCCGGAGCCTCGTCGAGCACCTCGCCTATGCGCCGTGCGCTGGCGAGGGAGCGGGTCAGCATCAGAAAGACGTTGGAGATGAGCATCAGCGAGTTCATGACCTGCAGAACGTAGCTGAGAAAGCCCGTGAGCTCGCCGACCTTGAGCTGGGAGCTGATTATCATGTTCCCGCCGAACCACATGATGCCCACGACGGAGCAGTACATCGCAAGCTGCAGCGCCGGGAGGTTGAGCACGGCACGGCGGAAGGTGCCGGCGCTGGTCTCCATGAGCGCACCGTTGGCGGAGCTGAACTTCTCCTCCTCGTACTCGCCTCGCACAAAGGCCTTCACCGCCCGGATGGCCGTGAGGTTCTCCTGCACGACGGCGTTGAGCTTATCCACCGCGCGCTGCAAGACCGAGTAGCGCGGTGCCACGCTGCGGACTATGAAGAACATGATCAGCGCCAGCACGGGCGCACAGACGATGAACACCAGCGCAAGACGCGCGTTCATCATAATCGAGAGCCCGATGCCCATGACCAGCATCAGCGGACTGCGCACCAGGGGCCGGAGCCCGCCGCTCATGGCGTTCTGGATGACCGTCACGTCCGTCGTCATGCGAGTGACGAGGCCGGAGGTCTCGAAGTGGTCGAGGTTTGAAAAGGCGTAGCTCTGCACGCGGCGGAACTCCGCCTCGCGGATATTGGCGCCCCAGCCGTAGGCCGCACGTGCGGCAAAGCGGGCGTACAGCAGCCCGGCAGCCAGAGCCAGCACCGCGCAGATGCCCATCTGTCCGCCCTTTATGAGTATGTAGTGCACGTCCCGGTTGGCCACGCCGACGTCTATGAGGTCGGCCATGAGCACGGGGATGACCAGTTCGAAAAATGTCTCCACAAGTACCAGCACCATGCCCAGCACCAGATCCCGCCGGTACTCCCGCAGGCAGCCGAAGAGCCGTTTGAGCTCCGTCATGTCTCCCCGTCCTCCTCGTTCCTGAGATTCCGATATGCGCGGCTGAGAAAGTCCGCAAACTGCCCGCGCTCATCGTCGGAAAAGCCCCGCAGCAGCCGCTCGTCAAAGCGCTCGCAGCATTCGGCCCAGTCCTGCGCCGCCTTGCGGCCCTTGTCCGTGAGCTCCACGAGCCCGCAGCGCCTTCTGGGCGCACCGGCGTCACGGGTGATGAAGCCCCCGCGCTCCAGCGCCGCAAGCATCCGGGAGATGGCGGCGGGGTCGACCTCAAAATAGTCCGCCAGCTCCTTCTGCATGCAGCTGCCGTGGGCGGAGAGATAGCTCAGCAGCTTCGGCTGCCCCGCTCCCAGCCCCAGCGCCGCACCCAGAGGCCGGAGCTCCGCCCTCTGAGCGTGGAACAGGCGAAAGATCTTCATGTGGAACTTCCGCTCCATATTGCGCCTCCCTTTAATTGACATATCAATGATTGACTAGTCAATTATATCACGCCCGACCAAAAAGTAAAGCCCCCTCTTGACAGGGGGGCTGAGCTGTTATTGAATAAGGTAAAAGACTGGCGACAAAAAGGAGGAGCGAGATGGCGGTACTCGAATGCGCCGGGCTGAGCAAGAGCTACGGGGCGGTAAAGGCGCTTGAGGATATAGACCTTGCGGTCGAGCCGGGGCGGATCGTGGGTCTGCTGGGCCCAAACGGCAGCGGCAAGACCACGCTGATAAAGCTGGCGAACGGCCTGCTTCAGCCGAGCGCGGGGCAGATACTGGTCTGCGGCCGAACTCCAGGACCGGAGACGAAGGCGGCCGTATCGTACATGCCGGAGCGTTTGGAGATGCCGGAGTGGACAAAGGTCCGGCGGCTGGTGGGCTTTTTCGCGGACTTCTACGCTGACTTCGACCGCGAGCGTGCCGCTGCTCTGCTCGCAAGGCTCGGCATAGACGGAGAGAGCCGCCTGAGACAGCTCTCCAAGGGCCTGAGGCAGAAGGTGCAGCTCTCGCTGGTGATGAGCCGCCGGGCGAAGCTCTATCTGCTGGACGAACCCTTCGGCGGCATGGACCCGGCTTCTCGGGACCTGATGCTGGAGACGGTGCTGCAAAGCCGCCCTCCCGAGGCGGCGGTGGTCATCTCCACGCACATCATCACGGACGTGGAGCGCGTGCTGGACGACGTGGTGTTCATCGACCGGGGCGGCGTACGGCTCTGTTCCCCGGCAGCCGAGCTGCGTGAGCGGGAGGGCAAGAGTGTGGATGAGCTCTTCCGGGAGGTGTTCAGATGCTGAAAAAGCTGCTCAAATACGAGTTTTACGCCACGGGTCGGTACCTTCTGCCCCTGCTGGCGGTGCTGATCCTGGCGAGCACGGCGGCGGGACTGAGCATCCGCGTGCTCGGCTCCGACAGCGCAGGACGGGTGGTGAGCGTGTTCGCCGCCATCTTCGTCGTGCTGTTTTTCCTGAGCGTCATGGCCCTTGCGGCGGTGACGGTCGTGGTAATAGTGTACCGCTTTTACAAGAACCTGCTCGGCAGCGAGGGTTATCTCATGCACACCCTGCCCGTGACGGTGCACCAGCTCATCTGGTCAAAGCTCATCGTGGCGGTCGTCTGGTTCACGGTGACGAGCATCTTCATCTACGGCTGCCTCTTCGCCGTGGCGTTCCGGGCGCAGGTGTGGGCACAGGTGCTCTCTGAGCTCGGCGCCCTTTTCGAGCGGCTGGCGAGGGCTTACGGCATAGGCGCCTTCGAGCTGGTCAGCGTGGTTGTGGAGCTCTGCGTGCTGCTGCTGCTCGGCGCATTCTCGTCCTGCCTGCTCTTCTACGCCTCGCTGGCGATAGGCCACAGCCTGCCGAGAAACAAGCTGCTGGCCTCCCTGGGCGTGTTCGTCGGCCTCGGACTGCTCTCGCAGGTGTTAACCATGCTGCTGGCCGTGATAACCGGTTATTCACTGCGCGGCTTCGTGACCGTGCTCAACCTCCGCACCCTCGCACAGTTCGGCCACGCCCTCCTCATCGGCGGCATAGCCCTCAACGCCGTCTACTGTGTGGCGCTCTACCTAGTGACCGCCAACATGCTCGGAAAGAGGCTGAATCTCGAATAAAAAACCCCAGAATACGCGAAAAAGGCCCGCCGGAAGGCGGGCCTTGTTTCGGGCATTGATGCGGCGCTCAGACGGCGCGGGTGACCTTGCCGCTGCGGAGGCAGCGGGTGCAGGCGTAGACGTGCTTGGGGCTTCCGTCGACGATGGCCTTTACGCGCTTGACGTTGGGCTTCCAGGTGCGGTTGGAACGCCTGTGAGAGTGGCTGACCTTGATGCCGAAGGCCATATCCTTGCCGCAGAATTCACACTTTGCCATTTAGTTGCACCTCCGTTTC
>CAUAHS010000218.1 GCA_958428885.1 uncultured Eubacteriales bacterium | reverse complement strand
GTTCAGCACGTCCTCGACCTTCTCGGTGCGCTTGAACTCGAGGTCCTTGATGTGGATCATGCCGTCCTTGCCCGGGGCGAGCTCGACGAAAGCGCCGATCGGGATGATGCGCACGACCTTGCCGTAGTACAGCTTGCCGACCTCGGGCTCGAACACGATGTTCTCGATGGTCTGGCGCGCGGCACGGCAGGCCTCGATGTCCTCGGAGGCAATGTAGATGTTGCCGGAGTCCTCGATGTCGATCTTGCAGCCGGTGTCTGCGCAGATCTTCTGGATGACCTTGCCGCCGGAGCCGATGACCTCGCGGATCTTGTCCGGGTTGATGGTCATCTTTATCATCTTCGGCGCGGTCTTGGCCAGCTCCTTGCGAGGCTCGCTGATGCAGGGGAGCATGATCTCGTCGAGGATCTGGATGCGGGCCTCACGGGTTATCTGGAGAGCTTCCTTGATGATCTCGTGCTTCAGACCGTCGTTCTTGAGGTCCATCTGGATGGCCGTGATGCCTTCCTTCGTGCCGGCGACCTTGAAGTCCATCTCGCCGTGGAAGTCCTCAACGCCCTGGATGTCGATGAAGGTGGTGAAGTCGTCGCCGTCCTGGATCAGGCCGCAGGAGATGCCGGCGACAGGCGCCTTGATGGGCACGCCCGCGTCCATCAGGGCCAGAGTGCTGCCGCAGATGGAGCCCTGGCTGGTGGAGCCGTTGGAGGAAAGCACCTCGCTCACCACACGGATGGCGTAGGGGAAGTCCTCAACAGAGGGGATGACGGGCTCGAGGGCCTTCTCGGCCAGAGCGCCGTGGCCGTACTCGCGGCGGCCGGTGCTGCGCTGGGGCTTCGCCTCTCCGGTGGAGTAGCCGGGGAAGTTGTAGTGGTGCATATAGCGCTTCTCTTCCTCTTCCCAGATGGTGTCGAGCTTCTGGGACATGGAGAGAGTGTTCAGGGTGGCTATGCTGAGCACCTGAGTCTGGCCGCGGGTGAAGAGGCCGCTGCCGTGCACGCGGGGGATGACGCCGACTTCGGCGGCAAGGGGACGGATCTCGTCCTTGCGGCGGCCGTCAACGCGGTGACCCTCAAGCAGCCAGGCCTTGACTATCTTCTTCTGGAACTTGTAGGTGATCTCCTCGAGGTACTTGTCCATGTCGGGGTAGTCCTCCAGGAAGAGCTCGTGCCAGTGCTCAATGAGCTTGTTCCAGCGTTCCTCGCGGATGTTCTTGTCGTCGGTGTCCATGGCGGCCTTGGCCTCGTCCATGGTGGCATCGACTATCTTGTTGAAGAGCTCCTCGTTGAAGTCGGCGTGCTCATACTCGAACTTGGGCTTGCCGATGTCGCGGACCATCATGTCGATGAGGTCGAGCACGGGCTGGAGCTTCTCGTGGGCCTGCACGATGCCCTCGTACATGATGTCCTCGGGGACCTCCTTGGCGGCGGCCTCGATCATGACGACCTTCTTGTGGGTGGCGGCGACGGTGACTGTCATGCGGTTGGTCTCGCGCTCAGCCTTGGTGGGGTTGAAGAGGTACTTCTCGCCGTCCCAGCCGAGGGAGATGCCGGCGATGGGGCCGTTGAAGGGGATGTCCGAGATGGACACGGCGGCGGAGGCGCCGATCATGGCGGTTATCTCGGGGGAGCAGTCGCGGTCAACGGAGAGGACCTCGCACTGGATGGCGACGTCGTTGCGCAGGTCGTAGGGGAAGAGGGGGCGCATCGGGCGGTCGATCAGGCGGCTGGCCAGGATGGCGTTCAGGCTGGGACGGCCCTCACGGCGCATGAAGCTGCCGGGGATGCGGCCGACGGCGTAGAGCTTCTCATTGAAGTCGACGGAAAGGGGGAAGTAGTCGATGCCGTCGCGCGGGCGGGGGGAGGCGGTGACGGCGACGAGGACGCTGGTCTCGCCGTACTGCACGAGGACGGCGGCGTTGGCGAGCTCGGCCATGCGGCCGACCTCCATGCGGAGGGGCCTGCCGCAGTAGTCTATCTCGTAGACCTTCTTGTTGGGGAATTCCTTGTGCTTGATTATCATTTGGTTGTGCTCCTTTCAGGTGGTCTGATTTGTGCGGAGCTTGGCCATAGCACTTGAGAAAGGGTCCGGCGGCCGGGCGCTTTATCAAATACTAAGGCCGCCCCGCGGGTTCGGTCTGGGGAGGCGGGAGAGGGCAAAAAATATGTGGGGGACGTATTCAATTGTCCCCCACACATAAAACCTTCATACCCTTCAAAAGATGCCGAGACGGGCGTCCTTACTTGCGGATGCCGAGCTTGGCGATGATGGCGCGGTAGCGCTCAATGTCCTTCTTCGCGAGGTAGTCGAGCAGACGGCGGCGCTTGCCGACCATCTTGTACATGCCGAGACGGCTGTGGTCGTCCTTCGGATGCTGCTTCAGATGCTCGGTGAGCTGGCGGATGCGCTCGGTGAGGATGGCGATCTGGACCTCAGGCGAACCGGTGTCGCCCTCGTGGGTGGCGTTGTCGAGTATAACGGTGGTCTTCTGCTCTTTGGTGATCATTGCGCGTGCTTCCTTTCTGTTTTCTTTTCTCCAGCGGCTGAGTAACGGGGGTGAAAGGAGCCTCCCGCAACCCGGCACGCGGACAAGAGTTAGGGTAACACATCTTGCATGATTTGTAAAGCAAAATTTGCTCATTGTTTGACTATTGGGCCCACATAGTATTACCGAATATAGTCTGTGTCGTACTTCTCGGAAATTATCAAACTTACCTTACCGCGGTATTTTAAATTATATTAGTGAATTCTTCACCAAAAGAGTAGGCAGCAAACCATGTCGGAGAAGATCGTACAGCTAAATTAAGAAGTTATCAAGGGTCAGCTCCAGGGACTTGTGCGAGGCAGTGTAGAGGAAACCATCAATTAGCTGCCTATGAAGCCGAAGGAGGCCGCCAAGAAGGCAGCAGTAAACCAATATACAGACACTTATAAACGATTTAATGCCAATCAACAAACAAAGCGGAAGGCCGCTCCGGGCGGCCTTCCGCTTTTTTACGCCTTGTTGCCCTTGAGGGCCTTCATGCGCTGGCTGTGGTCGAGTATGCGCTTGCGCAGGCGCAGGTTTTTCGGGGTGACTTCGAGCAGCTCGTCGTCGGCGAGGAACTCCAGGCACTGCTCAAGGCTCAGCTGCCTCGGCGGGGTGAGGCGCAGAGCCTCGTCGCTGCCGGCGGCACGCATGTTGGTGAGCTGCTTCTTGCGGCAGACGTTGACGGGGATGTCCTCGTTCTTCGGCGAGACGCCGACTATCATGCCGGCGTACACGGGCGTGCCCGGGCCGATGAACAGCGAACCGCGCTCCTGGGCGTTGAACAGGCCGTAGGTCACGGCCTCACCCTGCTCCCAGGCCACGAGACTGCCAGTACCGCGCCTTGAGAGCTCGCCCTTGTAGGGCTCGTAGCACTCGAACACGGAGGACATGATGCCCTCGCCCTTGGTGTCGGTGAGGAACTCGTTCCGGTAGCCGAAGAGACCGCGCTCCGGCACAAGGAAGGTCGCCTTGGTGCGTGCGCCGACGGGGTTCATCTCCACGAACTCGCCCTTGCGGGAGCCGAGCTTCTCGA
>CAUAHS010000217.1 GCA_958428885.1 uncultured Eubacteriales bacterium | reverse complement strand
GAAGCTCACCATGTTGATGACGTGGAACTCATAGCCCGTGATGGGCGGGTTGGGGAGTTTGCGGAAGTTGCCGATCTCGGTGATAGTGTCGCACAGCTCGTTGAAGTCCGCGACGGCCTTGCGCATGGCGGCGTCGGAGACGTCGATGCCGAAGCGCTTTTCCAGCTCGTCGACGACCTTGAGCTTGAGCTGGGCCTTGTAGTAGTCGAGGGAGGTCTTGTCGCCCTTCATCGGCGGGTCGATGATGGTGACGAAGAACTTGTCGTTCTTGACCGGGTTTATGAGGAAGAAATGCTCCTGCATTCTCTCCATGGCGGCGCAGCTCTCGGCGCCGAAGAGGGCGCTGAGGTAGTTGTAGCCGCCCTCGATGCCGCGCTCGAGGATGGAGCGGACGTAGGGACAGTTGCGGTTCGTCATGTAGTAAGTGGCAACGTCCGGGGAGGAACAACGCGGCGCGCGCAGGCGCGAGGAAAAGCACCCGGGAAGATTCAGCAGGACTTCGGGGATATAATAGCAGTTATACCCCAGCGCGATCTTGCCATCGTTTACCGCCTGCGTGACCAGCTCGTTCTGAGCCTCCTGCAGGAGGTTCTCGAAGTAGATCAGGTGTTTCAGATCCTTCAATTTGCAGCCCCCTTGATTTTTATTTGTCAAGTATTGAAATTGATTTGCACAACAAACCCGCCCTTATGTGTTAAAATTATAGTACATATTGACGGGCTTGTCAAACAATTATCGTCCACGACGTTCAAAAACCAACTGGTCTGTAAAAGACCAGGACCATGGCAAAGAAAAACACCGCCGCCTGTCACGGGCGGCGGTGTGGGTTTTGCTCGGCGGGTCAATCCTCGGAGTAGTTTTCCAGCGCGTACTCGATGCACTGGTTGACGATCTTGTTGAAGGACACGCCCGTTTTCAGGTTGAGCTCGCAGATGCGGTCGAAGGTGGAGGCCTTCATCCGTATCGTGCGGCTCACCGTGCTGAGCTTCTCGTCCTCGGTGTTGATTTTAAACGGCTTCATGTCCCTGTATTCAACCCTCCATCCAGAATAAGTCCTCCACCCTTGCCTCGAGCACGGCGCATATCCGCAGCGCCAGCTTGAGCGATGGGTTGTACCTCCCGCGTTCGAGGTTGACGATGGTCTCGCGTCTCACACCGCATGCCTCGGCCAGAGCGAGCTGAGTCATGCCCAGCTTTTCACGGTATGCGCTTATATTGTTCTTGAGCAGGTCGTCAGTCATCTTCGGTTCCATTCCTGTCGTAGTAGATAAAGGCCAGCACACGGAAGAGATAGGACGCGAACAGCGAGCCCGAGACGTAGAGCATGAGATTCCAGCGTGAAGCGGCAAAGCCGCCAAACCAGCTGTCCATGTACGGCGAGAGCAGCAAGATCAGTATCCACATCGCCGCCAACAGGAGCCTGTTGGCGTATTTCGCGGCTTTGCCGTACGCGGCCTCGCTCATCTCATCGGGCTTGGCGCGCGGGATAAATGCTGCACAGGCTATCGCCGCCAGGCAGACGACGCAGAAAACCAGTTTCAAAACCCCAGGCAGCACTTCCGGCAGATCCAGGGCCCGCCATAGCGCAAGCCCGAATACATAAGCTGAGGCCGCCACCGGCAGCCACATCCTGAAGCCCACGCCCAGCCGTTTTTGCCGAAGCGCGCGCATCCACAGCGAAATGCCATTTTTCATGCCGCAGCGTCCCCCGTATCCCAGAGTGTGATGTGCGAAATATACCACACCACCTGAACTCAGTATACAGTGCGGCTAAGGCGCTGTCAATTGATGTATGTGCGAAATATCACACATAACATTTATACAAAAGCACCAAAGCCCTTAGAAGTGCCCTGGAGCTTGTACTCATCCCATTGATTTATCCCTTATACGTTGCGATGGGGGCGCATTTTATTACTCCCCGTAGCAGGAGGGCATGCGGCGTTTGTGGGCGGAGGCGGAGTGCATGCGCTCGATCTTGGCGCGGACGGCGGGGTCGACCTCGCCGCCGAGGACCACCTTGTCGATGTCGGCGTAGCTTATGCCCATCTCGCTCTCGTCGGTCTGGCCCTCGAAGAGGCCGGCGCTGGGGGCCTTCTCGATTACCGCGCGCGGGGCGTCCAGATACTCGAGGAAGGCGTATATCTCGCCGACGGTGAGGTCGGCTATGGGGTTGAGGTCATAGGCGCCGTCGCCCCACTTGGTGAAGTAGCCCACATAGGCCTCGCTGGCGTTGCCCGTGCCGGCGACGACCCTGCCCTCGGCGTGGGCCACGGCGTAGAGCGTCAGCATGCGCAGTCTGGGCGCGATGTTCGCCACGGCCATATCCGTCAGCTTCGTCACGCCCTCGAGCGCGGCGAGCTCAGCCTCACGGACGGGCGTGAGGTCCACCGTCCTTGTCTCGATGCCGAACTTCTCCGCCACTTCGAGCCCGTCGTCCTTGTCCATGCCGTAATTGCGCTTTGAGGCGCAGGGCATGATGATACCGACCGTGTTCTCGCAGGCCATCTTGCACAGGATCCCCACCAGGGCCGAATCCTTGCCGCCGGAGTTGCCGTACACGATGCCTTTGGCACCGCTCTCCTTGAGATATGCGCGGATATATTCCACGCGTGCGGACGTTTCTTCAGCATAATTTCTCATTTTTCGTCCCTCACTTTCATGGTATGCGGATATTATGTACTATTTTCCGCCAAAGTCAAGCGGATTCTTGACGCGGCGGGGAATTTGCGTTAATCTGTCTCTTGTATTTTTTGTATTGGAAAAGGTGATGAGCTTTGTCCGGCATTGAAGAGATATTCGGCACCATGGTATTTTCCGACGCCGTCATGCGCGAGCGGCTGCCCCAGGACACCTATGCCGCCGTCCAGCGGACCATGCGCAACGGCCGCCGCCTGCACCCCGACACCGCCGAGGTCGTCGCCGCCGCCATGAAGGACTGGGCGCTTGAAAAGGGCGCCACTCACTTCACGCACTGGTTCCAGCCCATGACCGGCATCACCGCCGAGAAGCACGACAGCTTCATAAGCCCCGCCCCCGACGGCGGCGTCATCATGGAGTTCTCCGGACGTGAGCTCATCCAGGGCGAGCCGGACGCATCGAGCTTCCCCTCCGGCGGACTGCGTGCCACCTTTGAGGCCCGCGGCTACACCGCCTGGGACCCCACCAGCTACGCCTTTATCAAGGACGATACCCTCTGCATCCCCACTGCTTTTTGCAGCTACACCGGCCAGGTGCTGGACAAGAAAACCCCGCTGCTGCGCAGCATGGAGGCGCTGAGCCGCCAGGCGGTGCGGGTGCTGGCGCTGTTCGGCAAAAAGGCCTGCCGGGTCACCGCCACCATCGGGCCGGAGCAGGAGTATTTCCTTATCAACAAGCAGGACTACGCCTGCCGCCCGGACCTGATCCTGACCGGCCGTACCCTGGTGGGCGCGCCCGCCCCCAAGGGCCAGGAGATGGAGGATCACTATTTTGGTTCCCTGCGGCCCCGGGTCAAGGCGTTTATGGCCGATCTGGATGAGGAGCTCTGGAAGCTCGGCGTCCTGGCCAAGACCGAGCACAACGAGG
>CAUAHS010000216.1 GCA_958428885.1 uncultured Eubacteriales bacterium | reverse complement strand
CTCCGGGCTGGCCGTAGGTCTGGAAGCGCTCGGCGGCGGCCTTTATTTCCCCGGCGCTCAGCACGCGCGGGCGGCCTATGGCCAGGGCCAGGTATTGCAGCTGGGCCACATACTCGGCGTTCAGCGCGAGGGCGTACGCCCCCGGCAGGTCCTCGCCGCAGACCACGATGCCGTGGTTTTCAAGCAGCACCGCCCGCCCGTCGCCGCAGACGCGCACCGCCTCCTCCGCCAGCTCCGGCGTGCCGAAGGTCCGGTACGGCGCACAGGGCACGCGCTCCACGCCCGAGGCGAGCATGGCGTAGTGCACCGGCTCTATCTCCCGCCCCAGCACGGCAAAGGTCGTGCAGTACACCGAATGCGTGTGCACCACCGCCCCGATGCCTCCCTCGGCGCGGTAAAAGCCCGCGTGCAGGCCCCACTCGCTCGAGGGCTTGCGCCCGCCGTCGGCTATCCTGCCGTCGAGGTCCATGACCACCACGTCCTCCGCCTGCGTCTCGAAATAGTCGATGCCCGAGGGGCTGACGGCCATCAGCCCGCGTTCCGGGTCGTATATGCTGAGATTCCCGCTGGTGCCGGGGCAGAGGCCCGCGGCGGACAGCTTGCGGCCGTATTCCGCGATGAGCTCGCGCTCGGACTGCATGAGCATGTTTTGCGCCTCCTACATGTGGAATCTCCGCCGTGCCTCCTCACGGAGCGAGGGCACGCGGCGGACTATGATGAGCGGTATCGAGAGCCCGGCGCAGGAGGCCAGCACGACCATCGACCAGCCCGGGACCCACTCGCCCTTGAGATATTCGTCGCAGAGGAACTCCGTCAGCACGGCGAAGAGCCCTATGGCCATCAGCACCAGCACCGCCGAGACGAGCAGGGAGCAGCGCCGGGTGCGGATTATCCAGTACAGCACCGGTATGACCAGCACCCCCGCCGCCGTGATGGGCAGCGCAAGGCCGACGAACCAGTCCATGCCGTCCACCGCCGCTGCGATGAGGCAGATGTACGCCCCGACGGCCAGCACGTCCAGCGTCAGCCGCCCCCAGACCGGCAGCTTCCTCGTCAGCAGCGGCGGCACGAACCAGACCCAGAGCATCGCCATCGCCCCGCCGATGAAAAACGACCACCACAGGTCGTTGTAGAACACCAGATTCAGCAGTCCGCAGCAGATCGCCACGCTCAGCAGCATGCTCGTGAGCAGCAGCGCCGCCTCCCGACGCGAAACCGGCGCCACCTCCTCCCGCCGGGTGGGGAAGAAGGCGGGGGCGTCCTCGTCCACGGGACAGGCGGGGTTCACCACCGGCGTCCGGCAGAGGGGACACTCCTTTGCGCCGGGGTTCAGCTCGACGCCGCAGTTTACGCAGTATGACATCATTGCACCCCCTGTCGGTTGCTCTCGATGCGCACGTGCAGTCCCTCGCGCACGAGGAAACGGAAAAATTCGCGCTCGAGGTCGGTCTCCTTCTGCACGCCGGAGAAGGTTATCTCCATCGTGTCGCCATAGCTGATGGACGAGACGTGCGGTCTCGCCACCGTGGCCTGGCCCTGCACGACCTCCATGTGGTCTATATACGGCCTCATGCACTCCGGCACCCGGAAGGGTCCGGGGTTGGTGAAGACGGCGCTGTACGGCCGCACGCCGGTGAGGGCGTAGCTGAGCAGCATGATGGGGTTTTTCACCACGCGGGGGATGAGGATGAGAAAGCGGTTGTAGAGCAGCCGCACGCCCCTCGTCAGCCCCGAGCGGAGCTTCACCGGCTCGGCGGTGAAGCGCATGTAGTTGTGCACCAGCGCCACGAGCTGGGGGAATTCGTAGTCCCCGAGCGCGGGGTCCACGCTCGGCTGCACGGTGAGGATGAAGTTGCGCAGCGTCTCGGTGGGGAAGAAGGCGCGCAAATTCACCGGCACGGCGAGCGCCACGGGCTTTTCGCGGATGGGCCGCTCCCGCCGCTGCTTTTCGACGAGCAGTTTGATGAGCACCGCCGCAAGGTATTCCGTGATGGAGGCGCCGTAGCTGCGGGCCTTCTCCCTCAGCGCCGAGACGGAGAGAAAGCCCATCGTGACGTGGAAGGTGTAAAAGGGCTCCGGGGTGCCGCGGTTCTGGTAAGCCCGCGGTATCCTCGGCAGCGCGCGGGAGGCAGGTCCGGCGTAGCGGAGATAGGCATCCTCGCGCTCGGCGGGCGGGGGCGGTTCGTCCGGGTCTGCAATTCCCTCGCCGGGCGGGACGTCGACGCCCCTCCGGCGGAGGTACTCGGCCAGCAGGTTCCGGAAGAAGGTCAGCGCTCCGGCGCCGTCTGCGAGGGCGTGAAAGACCTCGAGGGAGATGCGGCGGCGGTAATAGTAAAAGCGGATGAGCCAGCCGTTGTCCTCGTTGAAGCGCACGGGGCGGCAGGGGTCGGCCACGTCCTCCCGGACGAAGGGTCCGGGGGCGGTGTTCGGCTCGAAGTAGTACCAGAAAAAGCCCCGGCAGATCTTCATCGCAAAGCCGGGGAAACGCGGGAGAATGCGGTCCACGGCGGCCTGGAGCAGCGCGGGGTCCACGTCCTCCGTCATGACGGCGGAGAAGCGGTATATGGCGGAGAACTCCTCGCGCTGGATGGAGGAGTACATAAAGCTGGCGTTGTCCATGCGGTACCAGGGTGTGCGCGGTTTGTTCATGGCAGCCTCCAAGGGGGTGTATAAAGAGATTTTAACATTGCTGCGGGGCTCAGGCAAGCCGAAAGAAAAATCAGGCAAAATTTCGGGAACTTTTTTGCGGCGGGTCAGTCTAAGGCACACGGCGGACGAGCCGCCGAAATCATATCCAAGGAGAAAATGAAAAAGATGAAAAAGATCATTGCCGCAGTACTCTGCCTGACCATGTGCCTGGCGCTGATGAGCGCCTGCGGGACTGAGAACAAGCCCGCCGAGACCGACCCCGTGACCAGCGAAGAGCCGAGCACCGCCCCGACCGAGAGCGCCGAGCCCAGCGAAGAGCCCAGCGATGAGCCGAGCGATGAGCCCAGCACCGCACCCGAGACGGAGGCCCCCGCGGCGAGCACCCTGGCCGACGCGATAACGACCGCGCGCACGGACGAGGAGAACGAGGCGTACCCGGTGTTCAGCGACAAGGCGGCCATTGAGGACGCGTACTATCAGGTCGTGGGCTTCACGGCCTCCGACGTGGACGAGATCGCGATGAGCGTGTCGCTCATCAACATCAAGGCATACGGCATCGTCATCGCCAAGCCCGCCGAGGGCTGCGCCGACACCGTGAAGGCGGGGCTCCAGGCGTTCATCGACAACCAGTGCGCCAGCTTTGAGACGTATCTGGCCGACCAGTACGAGATCGCGAAAAACGCCAAGCTCGAGACTCTCGACGACGGCACCATCGTCATGGTGATGTGCAAGGACGCCGACGCCGTCTACGACGCCATCGTCGCCTCTCTCGCCGCGTAAGCGCGTCTGAAAGTTTCGCCCGCCTTTTCAAAGGCGGCAGGGTGCAGGGGCGGCGCCCCTGCCCGCGCTCCGCAGAGCGCGGAACTCCCCTTTTTGCTTATTGAAGATCAGGAAGGGGGTCCAAGGGGGAAACCCTATCA
>CAUAHS010000215.1 GCA_958428885.1 uncultured Eubacteriales bacterium | reverse complement strand
CCCTTGATAGGGTTTCCCCCTTGGACCCCCTTCCTGATCTTTTTAGAGCAAAAAGAGAGTTTCGCGCTCTGCGGAGCGCGGGCAGGGGCTCTGCCCCTGCACCCTGCCGCCTTTGAAAAGGCGGGCGAAACTTTCAAACGCGCTTTGCGCGGGTCACACCTCGTTGCCGTCGGGGTCGAGGGTGATGACGCGGACGGGGATATCGAGCGGGGTGGCGGCGAGGCGGACGGCACGCTCCATGCCGCCGCAGCAGGGCACGGTCATCCGCGTGAGCGTGATGGACTTGATGCCCTTGCCCGTGAACAGCTGGCTCAGCTTCGCCGCGTAGTCCACGGCGTCCAGCTTCGGACAGCCCACCAGCAGCACCCGGCCGTCCGCGTACCGAGCGTGGAAGTCCCGGCAGGCGTAGCCCGTGCAGTCCGCCGCCACCAGCACGTCGGCGCCCTCCAGGAACGCCGCGTTCCCCGGCACCAGGCGTATCTGCACCGGCCACTGAGTCGCGCCCTTCACCGTTGAGCACGACACCGGCTCCTTCGCCGGGGCGCTGCCCTTCAGCGAGCTCATCGACTTCAGCGCCGCCATGCGTGCCTTCACCGCCGCCTCGTCGTACGCCTCCGCCTCGCGCTCGATTATCTCGATCGCCCCCGCCGGGCACTCCGGCAGGCAGTCGCCCATGCCGTCGCAATAGTCGTCCCGGATGAGACGCGCCTTGCCGTTCACCATCGCAATGGCGCCCTCGTGGCAGGCGGCGGCGCACAGCCCGCAGCCCGTGCACTTGTCCTCGTGGATGTGTACTATCTTTCGTATCATGTGTTCACTGTCCCTTTCTGTGTTTTACAGTTCGCCCGCGGCGTACATTATCGCGCCAACGGCAATGACCGGCGCCGTCTCGCAGCGGAGTATGCGCTCCCCCATCGAGCAGAGGGTCATGCCGCAGACCTTGGCCATCTTCGCCTCCGCCTCGGTGAAACCGCCCTCCGGCCCGGTCACTACGGAGGCGGTGCGGAAGGCGCCCGCGGACTCTATCGCGGTCTTCATGGGGACCCGGTCGTCCCCCGTCTCGTACATGAAGAGCTTAGCCTCCGCCTGTATGGCGCGGTTCAGCATCTCGACGTAGTTGTTCTCAAACTCCACGGCGGGTATCTTCCCACGGCCTGACTGCTGTGCCGCCGCCTCGGCGATGCGGGCAAAGCGCTCCAGCTTCTTTTCCATGCTCCGCCCGTCCGGACGTGCCACACAGCGCTCGCAGTTGAAGAAAACAATGCCCGACGCCCCGGCCTCTATGCACTTCTGCACCAGGAAGTCCGCCCGCTCGCCCTTCGGCAGCCCGGCGTATACCGTGACCTCCACGCCCGGCTCGCCCTTGCAGGGCACGACCTCGATGACCTCGGCCTCGGCCTCCTCAGGTCCGGAGCTCACCAGGCGGCAGCGGTAGTCCGTGCCCCGCCCGTCGCAGATCACGACGTCCTCGCCCGGGCGCATCCTGAGCACCCGGATGTGTTCCGCGTCCTGACCGCGTATTATGGCGCGTCCGCCCTCTATGTTGGTGCCGGCCATGAAGAACCTTGCCATATCCATACCTCCTGAAAGGCCCTGTTTTTCTGATTATCTCACATCCGGCACACCTTTTCAAGCACGGCATACTATGTAGCAGGAACATAAGTGGAGGTATGGCACTCATGGACAAGAACACAGCTGCGGCTCTTGAGAACTTCGGCGAGGTCTGGGAGCGGGTTTGCGGCAAGAGCACCGAGGGCGGCGGCGGGCAGGACACCGTCCTGGAGACTCTTCGGGAATTCATAGCCGACGAGGCCTGTGCGGCGGCGTTTTATTCGGCCTGCGCCCGGCAAAACGGGCGCTTTGCCTCCCGGCTGCGTGAGCTCGAGCGCGACGAGCGCGGACATCTGCGCACGCTCCAGGGCGAATATTTCCTGCTCACTGGCGAGAGGAGCCTGCCGCCCGGCTCCTGCCCTCTGCCCCGCGGCGGACTGCGGGCGCTGCGCTCCGCCTACCTCGACGAGCTCGCCGCCGCCGAGGGCTACCGTCTCGCCGCCAATGCCCCCGAAAACGCGGATCTGGCCGATATCTACCTCCGGCACGCCTCCGACGAGGAGCGCCACGCCGGGATCTTGAAAGAAATTATCCTCTGCGCGCTGTAAAAATCAACTTTCTCTTGACTTTATCGAAAATTTCATTTATTATATGTGGGCGTCAACTGAATAGTATCGGTTCGAGCAGCGCGTGGAGATGTCGCGTAGTTGGTCGAGCGCGCACGATTGGAAATCGTGTAAGGGTCAAAAGCCCTTCGAGAGTTCGAATCTCTCCATCTCCGCCACGTCGTCGGAGCAAAGTCCGCTTTGCTCCGGCGCTTTTTTATGCTTGCGCACAAACAAGCACCATCCGCCCGCTCCCTTGCTCCTCCTCTCCAAACCGGACCCGCTGCGCTGGGCTCCGGCTTGGTGTTCGGGGGCTTTTTTATTTTCTCACGCACCGTGTCACCAGAGCGGAGATGAGCCAGGTGGCGGCTTCGGCGGCGGGGAAAGAGAGCCAGACGCCGGTCATGCCCAGCGCGCGGGAGAGCAGGAAGGCCAGCAGCGTTATGCAGACGATGCCGCGCGAGAGGGCGGTGACGGAGGACTCGAGCCCCCGGTCCACGGCGCCGCAGAAGCCGGACTTCACTATGTTCACGGCGGCGAGGAGGAAGCCCGGGAAGTACAGCCTCATGCCCGTGACGGCGCTCTCGGCGAGTTCGGCGGAGCCCTCGCTGTTGAAGAGCGCCACCAGCGTCTCGGCAAAGAGCAGCGCCCCGGCGACGATGACCACGGCGATGCCGAGCGCTATGCCCAGGGAGCGGCGGTAGATCTTCCGCTCCGCCTTGCGCTCTCCCCTGCCGTGGGCGAGGCTGGCGACGGGCTGGAGCCCCGTGGACACGCCGTTGAAGAGCGCCGTGCCCACCAGCGCGATGTTCGCCACGACGCCGTAGGCGGCGACGGCGGTGTTCCCGCCCAGGCCGAGGAGGATGAAGTTGAACACCAGCGTGGTTATCCCGCCGGAGAGCTCGCCCACGAAGGAGGCCATGCCCAGGGCGCAGGCGGACACGAAGCGCCGCAGCGACGGCCGCCGCCGGGAGAACACCACAGTGTTCTTCCGCGAGAGGTAGTGGAACAGGCAGATGCCCATGCTGACCATCGGGGAGATGCCCGTGGCGAGTGCGGCGCCGGCCATACCCATCCCGAGCGGGAACATGAAAATGTAGTCGAAGGCGATGTTGAAAACGCCGCTGATGAGCGTGGCGGCCATGGCGACGCCGGGGGCGCTGTCGTTGCGCACGAAGGCGGTGAAGGTGTAGTTTAGCGTGAAGCAGGGCGCAAAGCAGAGCACGATGCGCGTGTATGCAAGCCCCGTCGCCGCGATGCCCTCGTCCGCGCCGAGGAGGAAGAGGAGCTGCTCCGGGCAAAATATGCCGCAGAGGACGAACACGGCGCTCATGGCGAGCGTGAACCAGATGGAGCCGGAGAAATACTCGTCCGTGTCCTCACTGCCCACGGACTTGGCCAGGGCGTAGCGCGTGGCGGAGCCCACGCCGGCCATGGAGCCCAGC
>CAUAHS010000214.1 GCA_958428885.1 uncultured Eubacteriales bacterium | reverse complement strand
CGGACTTCATCATCCCGTTCAAGATGAGCCGGGAGAGAGCCGTCAATGCGCTCAAGGAGCACTACAAGGGGAAGTTTTTCCTGCCCAGGAGCTTCACTTCGGAAAACCACATCCAAAAGATACAGGGCATCTACGTCCCCTTCTGGATGTTCGACGGCGAGGCCGAGGGCGACGCCAGCTATGAGGCTACCCGCAGCCATACATACGAGACCAAGGACGAGAGAGTCACGGAGACAGAATTCTTCAATGTCTACCGCTCCGGCAGCGTCGCCTTTGAGAAGGTGCCGGTGGACGCCTCCAGCAAGCTGCCGGACGATCACATGGACTCCATCGAGCCCTATAACTACAAGGAGCTGCAGCAGTTTTCCACGGCCTATCTTCCGGGCTTTCTCGCAGACAGGTTCGATGTTCCGGTCGAGCAGTGCCGGGAGCGGGCGGACAAGCGCTGCGAGGGCACCTTTGCCGCGGCCCTGCGCCGCACCGTCAAGCACTATGACACCTGCACGGTCACAGAGCTGAACGTCAACCTGAAGCGGGGCAAGGTACAGTATGCCCTGATGCCAGTCTGGATGCTGAACACCAAATGGAAGGGCAAGGATTTCCTCTTTGCCATGAACGGGCAGACCGGCAAGCTGGTCGGCGATCTGCCGGTCAGCTGGGGCAAGTTCTGGGGCCTGTTTGCCGCCATAGCCATACCTCTTTCGGCGCTCAGCTCGGCGCTGGCGCTTTTGTTCATGTGAGAAGGAGGGGAACGGATATGAAGAAAAGAATTCTGCTGCTTGTCATGGTCCTCCTGTTCACCCTGTCCCTCGGCACCTCGGCGCTTGCCACGTGGGACTACGGCGTTATCTATGATGAAACAGAGATGCTGGGCTCTGATAAACTGGCCCAGCAGGGCGAGCAGACGCTCCCGCAGCTCACAGAGACGCTGGGCATCGACCTGCGGGTGGATGTGCTCACCATGATCAGCGACGACAACATCGGCGACACCGCAGCATGGCTATATGAGGCATACGAGTACGGTTATGGCGAGGCGAAGGAAGGCGTCTCGCTGACCATCCTGCTGGAGCCGCAGGATGCGGGCAATTACGCCATGCCGAGCAGCAACGGCTGGTGTGTCTATGCCAGCCTGAGCGAGGAGCGCGGCGACAGCCAGGAGCTGGCAAACGTCATCCGCGATGCGGTCGAGCCCTATATGACGGCTCATGCGTGGAGCGGCGAAGACATAAGCATCAGCGCCGACGCTCTTACACAGGCGGTGGACGCCATGGCGGCGGCTGCGGAGGACTTTATCCTGGCCAACTGCCCGCCGGACGGCTCCGCACCGGAAGTGACCGAAGCTCCCGGGCAGAGCGGCGGCGGTATGCAGTATGTGTATGATGTCAGCGGCCTGCTCACATACGAGCAGTGGCAGGAGCTGGAGTACCGCGCGCAGGCTATTTCCCAGAGCTGTCGCTGCGGGGTCTACTTCGCCATTGTGGACGACTATACCGACTATGGCGACGGCAGCGTATACGAGACCACCTACCAGCTCTATCACAACAGCGGGCTTGGCTACGGGCTCGGACGGGACGGGATAATCGTCCTGCTCAGCATGGAAGAGCGGGACTACGCCATGTTCGTCTACGGCGAGTATGCCGAATACGCCTTCAATGAATACGGGCGGGAGATGCTGGAAGAGCGGTTCCTCGGAAACTTTGGGGACAACGACTGGTACGGCGGCATCTCCAACTATCTGAGCGGCTGCGAGGAATTCCTGGCGAAGGCCGAGGCGGACGACCCCGTACGTCCCTCCTACTGGCCGCGTATCGCCATGATGACGGCGCTTTCCTGCCTGGCCGCGGGGATCGTCTGCTATATTCTGCTGCGCGGCATGAAAACGGTCCGGCCGGGCGCCAAGGCCGATGCATATGTAGCCGCAGGCGGGCTGCAGCTGACTGAACAGCGCGACCAGTTCAGCCACACCACCGTGACGCGCACCGCGATCCGAAAGGAAAGCTCGGGCGGCGGCACCCGCAGTGAAAGCGGCGGCGGGGGCAGCGGCCGGAGCGGAAAGTTCTAAGGAGCGGGCTAAGAAATGAACGCGAGACATTCCTATAAGTGAAAGGGAGATGCACATGGGGATCTTTGATAAACTGAAAAGCTCTGCGATAGACACCGTAATGTCGGCTGCCGGCTCCATCGGAAACAGGGCCGAGACCTTTACCTTCGCGGCGCTGCCCGAGAGCCTTGCCGAGCTGCGGGCGCTCCCGGAGGCGGCGCTTGACAGCCCGTTTCAGACAGCGGCGCTGACCGTCCTGGCCCTGTGCGCCTATGCCGCAGACAGAAATATCGGCCAGGAGATGCTCAACTGGCTGCGCGGCCCGCGGCCCCTGAACGGGCAGGACATCTCTTTCCTCAACGACCGCTTCCGCGACGGAAAGGCTTACCTGCCCTTCACCTACTTTGCGGGCGCGGCTCCCGAAAACAACTATACGCCCCCCCTGCCCTATACCGTCAGGGTCGAGAGCAGCCATGTCTCCGGAGAAGAGCCGGGCTATATGAAGCTCTTCATCCCCTGCGGCGGCGCGGACGCCCCGCGCCCCATCAAGCTCCGCCAGCGGGGCAGCGACGGGAAGTGGTTCCTGTGGGAGCAGTACCTGCTCACCGGCGTCCGCACCCCCAAGGCCGCCGACCCGTGGGCGTAGGCACCTCGGGGAATAGGCGTTCATCGGTTTCAGCGAAGGACACGTTCGCATTTGACAGAGGGGGCCGATCATGAAAACGGTTCTATTTATATCGTCAAACAAGATGCTCGGCCAGGGCCTGTCTGAGGCTATCCGCTCGAAGCCGGAGCTCGATTTTCTGTGGGCGGCCCAGCTCAATTATCCGCAGGCCGCCGTCGGCGTGGACATCTTCCATGCGGATGTGGTGATATTGGATATCGTGGACCAGACGGAGACGGAGCGTGCGGTCGAGCTCTGCCGCTCACTCCGGCAGGGCGGACAGGCGGTGAGGATACTGCTTCTGGTAAGGCCGGAGCGTGCAGTTGTGCGCACTGTGGCCGTGGAGGCCAAGAATGCAGGTCTGGCGGATGATTTCGTCTTTTACGACAGCTCCCTCAGTTACCTTCTGGCGAAGTTGGCGGCCTTTTAGCGAGTCGCCGTGCCGCCGGGGACGGCAGTTTTTTCTCAAAAGCAGATAGAATTGGCCGGATATAACGTGTATAATGTATTTAGCTCATATGCTCAAAAGAGGTGATGAGGTGTGGCAGTCCGAAAAATCGCGGCGCTTTTGCTCTCCGCGCTCATACTGTCCTGCTTTACCGGCTGCTCCGGCACGCCGAAGGAGGAGACGCCGACCACTATAACGGTCTGGCATGTTTACGGCGGGCAGACGGATTCCCCGCTCAACGACCTCATCGAGCAGTTCAACCAGACCGTGGGAAAAGAGCGGCAGATAAACGTGCAGGTCACATCCGTGTCCAACACCAACACGATACACGAGCTGGTGCTGGCGGCCGCCAACGGGGAACCGGGCGCTTCGGAGCTGCCCGACCTCTTTGTCTCCTATCCCAAAACCGTGATGGCGCTGCCCGACGACGGCATTTTGGTGGACTACCGGGACTACTTCAGCGAGGAGGAGC
>CAUAHS010000213.1 GCA_958428885.1 uncultured Eubacteriales bacterium | reverse complement strand
CGGATATGCTCTACTCGAGCTATGAGGACTATGTGGACGCGCGCGACGGCGACAGCATAAGCCTCACGATAGACGCCGTAATCCAGAATTATGTGGAAAAGCACCTCACCCAGGCCGTGGAGGATTACGACATCCAGAACGGCGCAGCGGCCATCTGCATGGAGGTTGACACGGGTGCTATACTGTCTATGGTGTCGCTTGGCAATTTTGACCTCAACGACTATCAGACCATCAGCGCCGAGGCCCAGGCCGAGATAAGCAGCATCGCCCAGAGCGCGGAGGAGTATGACGAGCTCTACGCCCTCGCCCAACAGCAGCAGTGGCGCAACAAGGCCATCTCGGACACCTATGAGCCCGGCTCGACATTCAAGATAATCACCCTCGCCATGGCGCTCGAGGAGGGCGTCGTGAGCGAGAATTCGAGCTTCTTCTGCGGCGGCAGCATGAACGTCCTCGGGCGAGGTACGCCGCTCAAGTGCTGGAAATACGGCGGCCACGGACCGCAGACGCTGACCCAGGCGGTTCAGCACTCCTGCAACGTAGCCTTCGTGAACATCGGCCAGCTGGTGGGCGAGGAGAAGTTCTACGAATATGCGGAGGGCTTCGGCTTCATAGACCGCACGGCGGACACCTCCCAGCAGCTCACGGCCAAGACGGGCATAGACCTCGGCGGCGAGAGCGGCAGCATCTGGTGGAGCGAGGACGTGTTCTGCAACCCGGAGAACCTCTCGCAGCTCGCGGCGGCCTCCTTCGGCCAGACCTTCAACATAACGCCCATCCAGCTCATAACCGCCGTCTCCGCCTGCGTGAACGGCGGGAACCTCATGAAGCCCTACCTCGTGCAGAGCGTTGAGGATTCTGACGGGAACATCATCTCCCAGACCGAGCCCGAGCTCGTGCGGCAGGTCATCAGCGAGGACACCAGCGCCGCCGTGCGCCGCATCCTCGAGCAGGTCGTCGGCGACCAGAAGGAGGGCACCGGCCACAACGCCTACGTCGCAGGCTACCGCATCGGCGGCAAGACCGGCACCTCCACCAAGACCACCAAGGAGATCTCCGGCGAGAAGGAATACATCGTCTCCTTCATCGGCTTCGCCCCGGCGGACGACCCGCAGATAGCCATACTCGTGCTGCTCGACGACCCGAGCTCCGAGAGCGGCATCTACATCTCCGGCGGCCAGATGGCCGCTCCGGTGGTGGGGAAGATGATGGCCGATATCCTGCCCTATCTCGGCGTGGAGCCGGAGTATTCGGACTCCGAGCTCGCCGCCGCGGACCGCACGGTGCCGGAGGTCTCGGGCATGAGCCTCTCCGAAGCCCGCAGCGCGCTGACGGAAGCCGGATTGAGCTTCCGCGTGATAGGCGAGGGGGACACAGTCACGGACCAGCTCCCGCGCGCGGGCGCGGTCATCGCCTCGGGCAGCGAGGTGCTGCTCTACGCGGGCCAGAGCCCGTCCCCGGCGGAGGAGACGATGCCGGATCTGCGCGGACTGAGCTACGAGGCGGCAAAACAGACCCTGGGCAGCCTGGGGCTCTATGTCACCGCCGGAAACGGCGTGACGGACGCTGAAATACAGCTTGTCTCCGGCCAGAGCATAGCGCCGGGGCAGAGCGTGGAGCACGGCACGGTCATAGAGGTCACGCTCTATGAAAACGAGGCCTCCATGCTCGGCATATACTGATACATCGATAAGAAGAAACTGGAGGAGTTTGCATGAAGCTTGCGGACCTGCTCAAAGGCGTGGAGGTGACGGAGTTCAAAGCCCCGCCCGAGCTGGAGATTGCCGACGTGTGCTATGATTCACGCCGTGCGGCGGCGGATACGCTGTTCGTGGCAGTGCGCGGTTTTGAGTCCGACGGACACCGCTATATATACGCCGCTGCGGCTAAGGGCGCCGTCTGCGCCGTGTGCGAGGAGCCGCCCGAGTGCGACATACCCTATGTCATTGTCCCGGACAGCCGCCTTGCGCTGGCGCTTATCTCGGTCAACTACTTCCGCAGCCCGGCCTCCGAGATGGTCATGATGGGCGTCACCGGCACGAACGGCAAGACCACCACGACCTATCTGCTCAAGCACATCCTCGAAGTCTGCATGGACGCCAAGGTCGGCCTCATCGGCACCAACGGCAACATGATAGGCGACGAGTTCCTGCCCACGGAGCGCACTACGCCGGAGTCCTACGAGCTGCAAAAGCTCCTGCGCGAGATGGCCGACGCGGGCTGCACCCACGTTGTAATGGAGGTCTCGTCCCACTCCCTGGCACTCGACCGCGTGGCGGGCATCACCTACGACTGCGGCATCTTCACCAACCTGACGCAGGACCACCTCGACTTCCACCACGATATGCGCGACTACGCCGAGGCCAAGGCAAAGCTCTTTTCCATGAGCCGCTTTGCCGTCATAAACCTGGACGACGAGTGGTCGCAGTTCATGCTCAGCCATGTCCGGTACCCCTGCATGACCTTCTCGCTCAAGGACAGCCGGGCCGACGTGTTCGGCCGGGATATCCGCTACACCAGCGGCTCGGTGAGCTTCCTCGCCGCGTACAAGACGGACGCCGAGCGCGTCACTCTGCACATCCCGGGCACCTTCTCGGTGTATAACGCCCTGACCGTGCTCACCTGCGGCCTCGCGCTGGGCATAGAGCTCGGCGACTGCGCGGACGCCATCGCCTCCGCCCACGGTGTCAAGGGCCGCATGGAGACCGTGCCCACGGACGGGGACTACACCATCCTCATCGACTACGCCCACACGCCGGACGCACTCGAGAACGTGCTCGAGTCCGTGCGCGAGGTGGCGAGCGGCAGACTGGTGGCTCTCTTCGGCTGCGGCGGCGACCGCGACCGCACAAAGCGCCCCATCATGGGCCGCATCGCCTCCCAGATAGCCGACCTCGTCATCGTCACCTCCGATAACCCCCGCACCGAAAAGCCCGAGGCCATCATCGCCGACATCCTAGAGGGCATGAAGGACAGCTCCACGCCCCGCGAGGTCATAACGGACCGCATCGAGGCCATCGAGTGGGCCATAGAGCACCACCGCCCGGGCGACGTCATCGTCCTCGCCGGCAAGGGCCACGAGGACTACCAGATAGTCGGCCACGAAAAGCACCACATGGACGAACGCGAGATAGTCGCGAAGATAATGGACAAAAGGAAGAAGAACAAATGACTATACGCCTGATACTGGCCTTCATCATAGCCTTTCTAGTCTCCAGCGGCATCGGCGCCTTTCTCGTGCCCTTCCTGCGCAAAATAAAGGCCGGGCAGGCCATCCGTGAGGACGGCCCGCGCTGGCACATGTCCAAGTCCGGCACGCCCACCATGGGCGGGCTGATGTTCATCGCCGCCATAGCCGTCGTGTGCCTCACCGTCGGCTTTGAGCCCATGATGAACGGCGAGTACGGGCACATCTTCTGCTTCATATTCGCGCTCATCTTCGGCGCCATCGGCTTTTTGGACGACTATGAGAAGCTCCGCAAAAAGCAGAACCTCGGCCTCTCCGCAAAGTCGAAGTTCCTGCTCCAGCTCGTCGCGGCGCTGGCCTTCGTGTTCCTCATGCGCCGCACCGGCTATGTGACGACGAACCTGTACATACCCTTCTGGAACGTCGTCAAGCCCCTGCCCGAGGTCGTGTATGTTATCTTCGCAGCCTT
>CAUAHS010000212.1 GCA_958428885.1 uncultured Eubacteriales bacterium | reverse complement strand
CATCGGTGCACTGGCGCTGCTCATACTGCACCTTGCCACGCTTGAGAGCTTCGGCGCGCCCTACACGGCGCCCTTTACGGACCGCGACGCCCCCGGTGCGCTCATCGGGCTCATCAAGCGGCCAAATTCTTCGGACAAATACCGCTCCCCGCACCTCGCGGGCTGGAACAAAAGGAGGCAGAAATGAGGCGCGCGCTTGCGGTAATGCTCTCGCTGCTGGTCTTTCTGCCCGTCTCGGGCTGCACGCTCTCGGTTTACAACAACTACCGCGAGCTGGAGCGCCTGCAGGTCATCGAGACCGTGGGCTTCGACGCAGCGGAGGACGGGGGCGTGACGCTCTCCATCTCCGCCGGCCGGGACGCCTCAGGCCGGGAGCCGGTGCGGGCGTCCGCCTCAGCGCAATCGGTGACCGAGGCGATGCAGGAGCTGCAGGACCGCTCCCGCAGCGACGAGCTCTTCTTCTCCGGCACGGGCTGCATCCTGGTCGGCGAGGAGGCTGCGGCCGAGACGTCGCGCTGGCTTGAGCTCATCGCCCGCTCAGACACGCTCCGGCTGGACACGCCGCTCTTCATCGTCCGCAGCGGCGAGGCCTCCGAACTCGTCACCGAGGCCGGAGGCGAGGAGAGCGACATCACGCAGATCATGCAGGCGCTCATGCATTACGCGGAGAAAAGCGGACCCGCTCGCATCTTCACCTGCGCCGACGCCGCCCGCTCGCTAGTCGAAAACGGCGCCGCCCTGACGGGTGCGGTGCGCGAGGGCGAGGACGCCTCGAAGGAGGGCTCGCTCACGGCGGAGCTCGACGGCTACGCCATACTCGGCGGCGAGGGGCGGCTCATGGGCTATATCGACGGCGAGGACGCCCTCGGCGTCGGCCTCTACTGCGGCGAGCCGGGACGTGCGGCGCTGACGCTCTCTGGCGGTATCACGGCAGAGCTCGCGGGCGGGAGTGTGGAACTCGTGCCCACCTGGGGCGAGGACGGCTCCATCACCGCGCTCGAGGCGCGCGTGAGCGTGGACGCCATCGTCATGGAGGCCGAACCGGGCCTAGACCTCGGTTCGGATGGGGCGAGAGAGGCGATAGAGACCGAGCTCGCCGAGCGCGCGGGCGGTTGGATATACAATATATTAAGTAAGAGCGTCTCGCTGGGCCTGGACTTTCTCGGCCTCGGCCAACGGTTGGAGCGCGGCGACCCGGAGCGCTGGCACGCTATGTCCGCCCCCTGGGCCGGAATGCTGCCGGAGCTGGAGATAACGGTGAGCTCAGGGGCCAAGCTGCTGAACATCCGTGAATTTGCCGGGGCGCCGGACTGGGGTGGCACGTATGAACAATAAAAAAGCGCCCGGCGGCCTCACGGCTCGTCAGGCGGGTGCTGTATGCTTTGTGGCGCTGCTGCCGCCCGCGACGAGGCTGCTGCCGGGACTCTGCGCCAGACTCGCCGGAAGGGCGGCCTGGCTCTGTCCCATCGCGGCTCTGCCCGTGCTGCTCATCGTCGCCTGGCTCATCAAAAAGCTCACGGTCAACGCCGCCGAGGGCGAGAACCTGTCCGGTCTGATACTGCGCGGGCTGGGGCGCTGGGCAGGCGGCGCCGTGCTCATCATCTACGGACTGTGGCTGGTGGCCTATGCGGGTTTTTCCCTGCGCAGCTCTGCCTCGCGCTTCATATACACCATCTATCCCGGCGCTCCGCCCTGGCCCTTTGTGATATCCGGTCTGGTCATGGGGCTCTTTGCAGCGCTTGCGCCGGTCAAGGCTCTGGCGCGAGCCTCGGAGCTCTTCCGCTGGCTGCTGGTGCTCGCGCTGGTGCCCATACTTGTGCTGGGCTTTCTGGAGGCGGATGTGGAGACCCTGACGCCCGTGTATTTCTCCGACGCCGTGCCGGTGCTGGAGGGCGCGCTCAGCGCGCTGGGCACCGGGGCTTTTCTGCTTGTGAACATCGGCTTTCTCGAGCGCGGACCGGGCAAGCTCCGGCGCGGGCGCTTCTGCCTCGGGGCTGCGCTGCTCATGGCGCTGCTCGTCGCCGTGACGGTCGGGCGCTTCGGCGCCGAGCTGACGGGTCGGCTCACCTACCCCTTCTTCGCCCTCGTGCGGAACACCAGCGTGTTCGGCGTCACTGAGCGCATCGAGGCGCTGGTAACGGCGCTCTGGGTGCTCTCGGACTTCGTGCTCTTCGCCTTTGCGCTCTCGGCGGGCTCCGGCTGCCTGCGTATGGCCTTCGGGCTCGGACTCGACGCCGTCTCGGAAAAGCGCGCCCTCTTCGACCTGCACAGCGGGCGCTGGCTTATCTGGCTGTGTACGGCCGCCTCGGGCGTGACGGCGGCGCTGATAGCGCCCGATTCCGCAGCGCTCAAGCTGGTCTCGGACGTCATTGCGCCCGGCGTGAACCTGCTCATGCTCTTCGGCGTTGCCCTGCCGGCGCTGCTCATAGGGCGCATCCGCGGGAAGATCTAGATCCCCAGCTCGCCCTTGGCGCAGTCTATCATGCGCAGCATGGCGGGCGTGGCCTCCTGCTCCGAACGGATGGCCATGCCCAGTGTGCGTTTGAGCGGCGGATCCAGAGGTATTGCGGCCACGTCCGCCGTGCTGCCCTCGAGGATCAGCTTGGGCATGATGGTCACGCCCAGGTTGTGCTCCACCATCGAGAGGATGGTCACGTCGAAGTTCGAGGAGAGCTTCGCCTTCTTCGGTATGCCCGCTATTCGCATGGCGCGTGCCAGGTCCTCGTCCGGGACGTTGGAGGTCGTGGTGTACACGAGGAAGGGCTCGCCCTTGAAGCGGCCTATCGGGAACACCTCCGCCCCGGCCATGGGGTGGGTGCGAGGCAGGACGGCCATCATGGGGTCGTCCTGTATTTTTATGGTGTCGAAGGAAAAGTGCGGCTGGAGACTGGTAAAGGCTATGTCTATGCGCCCGGAACTGAGCCACTCCTCGATCTCAGGCCCGTTGCCCTCCAGCAGCTCCACCGAGATGCCCGGGTACTGCTCCTGAAAGGCCTCGAGTATGCGGGGTATCCAGCGCAGCGAGATGCTTGAGTAGGTGCCGATGCGCACCGTGCCGCGCTCCACACCGCGGGTGAGCGCCATCTCCTGCTCCAGACGGTCGGCGGTCTGCAGCAGCTCCCGCATCAGCGGAGCCAGACGCTCGCCCTCCGCCGTGAAGCGTACGCCGCGGTTCCCCCGCAGCAGCAGCGGAAAGCCCGCCTCCTCTTCCAGGGCGTTCACGATGTGCGTCACGCCGGATTGCGTGTAACCCAGGCTGTCCGCCGCCTTAGAGATGCTCCCCAGCTCCGCCGCAGCCAGCAGTGCCGCTATTTTTGTCGTGTCCATGGTCCCTCCCCCCCTGATATTACAAAATCTAATATCTGATATTATAATGTCTCTCTTTACTAATATCAATATGTATGTTACTTTTTAAACGAAAGAGACAGCACCCCCATCCACGGTGCGAGAAAATATAATTGATTTTCCTCTTCCAAACTCCCATATCCACAAAAACGCCGTCCGATGGGCGGCGTTTTTGTTTCTGTGCAGGGCAGTAGAAAGCCCCCGGTCCGCTTTGGGACCGGGGGCATTTTTGTCAGTGGCAGCAGCCGTTGCCGCCTTCACCGTGGCAGCACTCGTGGCCTTCTTCCTCGTGGTGGTGGCAGTTGGGGTTGGGGTCGTGGGCCAGGACGCCGCGGATGAGCGCCTCGACGGCGTAGTCCGCAAGGCCGG
>CAUAHS010000211.1 GCA_958428885.1 uncultured Eubacteriales bacterium | reverse complement strand
TATAGGTAGCCATTATACTTTACCTCCCTTAGCGGTCCCAGACTTCGGGCTTCTGAGCGGCGTGGGTGTGCTCTGCGCCGCGGAACACGCGAAGCCTCTTGAGCTGCCAGTCGGCGATGGTGTTCTTCTGAAGCATGCCG
Source organism: uncultured Eubacteriales bacterium (assembly GCA_958428885.1). Lineage (GTDB taxonomy): Bacteria > Bacillota > Clostridia > Oscillospirales > Oscillospiraceae > Scatomorpha. The sequence goes on along the minus strand of CAUAHS010000211.1, from coordinate 3,578 downwards.
CGCACAGCCAGACGCATGGCCAGCTCGGGCTTCTGCTTCATCAGACGGTCATAGCGGGTCTCCTTGAGTCCGCCGGGGTAGCCGGAGTGGGTGCGGTAGTACTTCTGCTCGAGCTTCTTGCCCGTCAGGACCGCCTTCTCGGCGTTGATGACGATGACATAGTCGCCGCAGTCAACATGCGGGGTGTAGTCGACCTTGAGCTTGCCGCGGAGAAGGTCGGCCGCAAGAGCGGCGGTCTTGCCCAGGGGCTTGCCGGCAGCGTCGATAACGTACCACTTGCGGACGACGGTGTCCTTGTTAAGCATGGTAGTGGACATTTCTTAGCCTCCAATTATATGATAAATGCTTTGACAAATCATACCGCGCCCCTTACAATACAGGGGACGCGCTCTACTTTTATAACACCCCTGGGAGCGAATGTCAACAGCGTTTTTGATTTCAACTATGAGAACTCGTGTATTCTCCGTTTTCCTCGCTTATACTCGCGTATTCTCGATTTCGATTTTCAAATTGGAGCGCACTATGGAACTTGACAGATTCACAGGCTACGTCCGCCGCTGCGCGGACGATTACGGCATGCTCGTCCCCGGCGACCGCGTGGCGGTGGGCGTCTCCGGCGGCAAGGACAGCATGGCCCTGCTCGCCGCCCTCGCGCATCTGCGGCGATATCATCCCTCGCACTTCACATTGGAGGCCGTCACCATCGACATGGGCTTTCCCGGCATGGATTTTGCGCCGGTGTCGGCCTGGTGCGAGGAGCATGACGTGCCATACACCATAGTCAAGACGGACATCCGCGAGATAGTCTTTGACGCCCGCCAGGAGGAGAACCCCTGCTCGCTCTGCTCCAAGATGCGCCGCGGCGCGCTCAACGACGCCATCAAGGCGCACGGCTGCAACAAGCTCGCCCTTGGCCACCACTTTGACGACGCGGTGGAGACCTTCCTCATGAACCTGCTCTTCACGGGCCAGCTCGGCTGCTTCAAGCCCAGCACCTACATGTCCCGTGCCGACGTGACGCAGATACGGCCCATGCTGTACATAGGTGAGGGCAGCATCGCCTCCTTCGTGAGGGAGATGGGCCTGCCGCTGGTGCCCACGACCTGCCCGGAGGACAAGGAGAGCAAGCGCGCGGAGATAAAGGCCCTCATCACCCGCCTCTCGGCGGAGTACCCGGACCTCAAAAGCAAGGTCTTCGGCGCGATGCAGCGCCTGCCCCTGGACGGCTGGGGCAAGATATGAAACGACCCGGTGCCGAAAGCACCGGGTCTTTTTTCAATACTCTATGCTTTTTGTCCTGCCCAGCAGGAGGATGAACACGAGGGCCACAGCCTCGAGCCCGACGAAGAGGTAGAACGCCTGGGCATAGGAGCCGGTGGAGGTCTGTATTGCGCCGGCAGCGGTGGAGGCGAAGGAGCCGACGAGGATGCTGAGGTTCACGATGCCGAGGTTGCGCCCGTAGTGCGCCGGGCCGAAGAACTCCTCAGCGAGGGAGGCGGAGATGGTGGGCACTGCACCGTAGCAGGCACCGATGAGCATCATCACCACCACGAGCACCGCGGCGGAGGAGCCGAGCACGAGCGCGGCGATGAGGCCCGCGGCGATGTAGAGCACCGCGTCGGCCAGCAGGGAGACGCGGAAGCCGCAGCGATCGTTAATCATGCCGAAGACGATGCGGCCCAGGCCGTTCATGACCGAGACGAGTCCGACGGCGAGGGTGGCCACGCCCTCGGAGGCGCCGCCCTCTACGAAGATGTAGCTCGCGTGGGCGATGAGTCCGGAGCCGAAGCCGGTGCCGATGACGGCGGAGCCGAAGAGCAGCCAGAAACGCTTTGTGCGCAGCATCTGCCTGGGCGTGAGCCCGCGCGCGGGGGCGGCGGCATGGGTGTCGCGGTCGACCCTGGGCGGCAGGACGAAGGGCCGGCCTATGAACGCGGCGGCGAGCAGCAGTGCGCCGGTGAGGATGTATGTGAGGTGCCAGCCGAAGCCGGGGGAGGCTATGAGTCTGGAGGCGAGGCTGCCGAGCACCAGCGAGCTTGCGCCGAAGCCCATGAGCAGCACGCCGGAGGCGAGTCCCTTCTTGTCCGGGAACCGGGGCACGACGGCGGCGATGACGCCGTTATAGACAAAACCGACGCCTATGCCGGAGATGGCAAAGGAGACGAACAGCAGCCAGATGCGGTCTGCGAGCAGGAACATGCAGAGCACATAGCCCACGCAGCCGAGTATGCCGCCGATTGGGATGGAGACCCGGACGCCGTAGCGGTTGGCCACGGCGCCGCCAAAGACGCCGCCCAGGCAGAAGCTGGCAAGCATTACCGTGAAGCAGGCGCCGAGCTGGGCGCTGGACCAGCCGAATCCGGCGCCAAAGGGGACGGAATAGATGCTCCAGGCGTAGATGACGCCGTTTATGAGCAGCATCGCCGTGCCGGCAATGAGCGCTGTGGTGCGAGAGAAAGTCTTTTTGATTGCCATGTGTCAGCCTCCGTTCCCGTCAGCAGGAGCGGATGAGCCGCAGATAGAACTCGGCACATTTGACCACCTTGCGGGTGGGGACGCGCTCGTTATTGCCATGTATTGTACCGCGCTCCTCCTTGGAGAGCTCCAGCGGGCCGAAGCGGTAGACGTTGCGGCTGATGCGGCCGTAGTGGCGGGAGTCGGAGCCAGCGAGCATGAGGTAGGGGGAGACGATGGCGTCCGGCCAGGTGCGCTGCACAGCGCTTTTGAGCCTTGCCCAGCCCTCGGAGCCTTCGGTCTCGGAATAGGGCGAGGGTTCGGCCCAGGGACCGCGGCGGAGGGTTATGGCGTCGTTCTTTATGGTGCGGCGGATGCGCTCCTCTGCCTTGTCGGCGCTGTCGCCGCACATGATGCGCAGATTGACGCCGACGGTGGCGTCGGGGGGCAGGACGTTGTTGGCGGGGCTGCCCTGCATCTGAGTGACGGCGCAGGTGGTGCGCACAAGGGCGTTGAGTTCGCCGCCCATGAGGCGTGTTGCGAGGTCGAGCACCGGCTTGAAGAGCCAGAGATTGGCGAACACCATCCTCACCGGGAAGGTGGAGCGGCGGCCAAGGACGTCGAACATCTCCTTGGCTGGCGGGGTCATCGTGAAGGGGGCCGGCTTTTTCTCAATGCGCGTTACGGCCTTGGAGAGCTTGCCCACGATGGTGCTCCGGGGGGGAGCGGAGGCGTGGCCTCCCTCACTCTTCATGTCGAGGAAGAGCTGCATCTGCCCCTTCTCGGAGGTGCCGACCAGGGCACAGGGCGCGTCTACTCCCGGGAACACGCCGGTGACGACGGCGCCGCCCTCGTCGAGCACAAAGGCCGGTACAACGCCCCGGCGCTGCAGCTCGTCCACTATGTCGGAGGCGGAGTCGCCCGCGATCTCCTCCTCTCCGGAGAAGGCGAAGTAGAGGTCGTGCTCGGGCGTGAAGCCCTCGCCGAGCAGCTGTTCGGCGGCCTCAAGCGCACAGCAGAGCGTACTCTTGGTGTCCAGCGTGCCACGTCCCCAGAGAACGCCGTCCTCGATGACGCCGTCGAAGGGCGGTTTGGACCAGTTGGCCTCGTCCGCGGGCACGACG
>CAUAHS010000210.1 GCA_958428885.1 uncultured Eubacteriales bacterium | reverse complement strand
AGACGGTCAGCTGCTCCGCCGCCGCAGCGCGGAAGGTGTCGCCCGCCGCAAGGAGGACCTTTTTGCCCTCGGCGGTGAAACGGGCGGCCAGCTTGCCGATGGACGTGGTCTTGCCCACGCCGTTGACGCCCACCATGAGTATGACGGAGGGCTTGGTGTCGAGCTTGAGCTCAAAGCTGCCGACGGAGAGGATGTCCGAGAGGACCTCCACCAGGCCCGCCTTGACCTCGTCCCGCCCGAGCAGGGAGCGGTCACGCACCATGTCGCGCAGGCTAGAAACGGCCTTGAACGCCGTATCGGCGCCCGCGTCTGCGACGATGAGCGCCTCCTCCAGCTCGTCGAAAAACTCCTCGTTCTCGCCCGTGAACTCGGCGAAAACTCCGCCCATCTGACGCCGGGTCTTTTCAAGTCCGGCCTTTATTTTGTCGAAGAATCCCATTCGCCTGCTGCCTCCTCTGTGTGCTTCTCGGCCTCCTCCAGGTCCAGTTCTATGACCTTGGATACGCCCTTTTCCTGCATCGTCACGCCGTAGAGGAAGTCGGCCTCCTCCATCGTGCCGCGGCGGTGCGTTATGACTATGAACTGCGTCTTGTTTGAGATCTTTCTCATGTGCTCGGCAAAGCGGATGACGTTCGCCTCGTCCAGCGCCGCCTCGATCTCGTCCATGACGCAAAACGGCGTGGGCCGGACCTTGATGATGGCGAAGTACAGCGCGATGGCCACGAACGCCGTTTCGCCGCCGGAGAGCAGCGAGAGCGTTGTGAGCGCCTTGCCGGGGGGCTGGACCTTTATATCGATGTCGCAGGTGAGCACGTCCTCGCCGGGCTCGAGCGTGAGCTCCGCCTTGCCGCCGCCGAAGAGCTCCGTGAACGTCTCGCGGAAGCTCTCGTTTATCGCGGTGAACTCGCGGGTGAATATAGTTCTCATTTCCCCGGTTATGTCGGAAATTATACCCAGCAGCTCATTTTTCGCCTTCTCCACGTCGTCGCGCTGGGAGGCGAGGAACTCATAGCGCTCGCTGACGCGCGCGTACTCGTCTATGGCGCCGAGGTTCGGCGTGCCGAGGGAGCTCATCTCCTTCTTGAGCTCGGCTATGCGGCGGTTCGACTTTGCCGCGCTCTCGATGGGCCGCCGGACGGCCTCCGCCGCACTGTGGCTGAGCTCGTAGTTGTCCCAGAGCTTGTCCAGGAGCTGCTTTTCCTCCATCTCGGCGGATATCTTCTTCTGCTCGAACCTGGCACAGGTACGCTCCATGTCGAGCAGGGCGTTGTTCTTCTCCTGCACGGCCTTGTCGGTCCGCGTGCGCTCGCCCTCGACCTCCAGCTTCTTCTGCGTGGCGGCGGCGATGGAATCCTTTATTTCGGCGGCCTTGGCGCGCAGTTCCTCTATGCGTTTGCCGCGCTCGGCAAGCTCACGGCGGGCGCTCTCCGCCCCCGCTTCCATGTCCGCAAGGGCCTTCGCCCGCGTCTCGCTGTCGCCGGAGATGCTTTGCCGCAGCAGCTCGAGCTGGGCGGCGGCGTTCTCCGTCGTGCGGCGCTCGGCCTTCAGCGAGGCGAGCTCGTTATTCACGCTTTGCAGCTCCTGCGTAGCTACGTCGAGCTCGTAGCGGGCAGAGGCCAGCTCGCGCTTGAGCTCCTCGCTCTTTGCGGCGAGTTCGTCCCGCGCCTTCGCCAGTTTGCCGCGGTTCGCCTGCAATTTCTCCAGCTCTGCACGCCGGGAGAGGATGCCCGCGTTGCGTGCGGCGCTGCCGCCCGTCATGGAGCCGCCCGCGTTGATGAGCTGGCCGTCAAGCGTCACTATTCGCACGCGGTTGCCGTTCTTCCTCGAGATCGCCACGGCGTCCGAGAGCGTCTCCGCCACCAGCGTGCGGCCCAGGAGGTTTTCAAATATATTATGGTATCGCGCCTCAAAGCTCACGAGGTCGACCGCAAGTCCCAGGCAGCCCTCCTCCTCGGAGGGAATGCGGTCGAGCCTGCCGCCTCGTATCGTGTCTATGGGCAGGAAGGTGGCTCGTCCGGCGTCCCGGCGCTTGAGGAACTCTATGGCTCGGCGGCCGTCGTCCTGCGTGTCCACGACGATGTTCTGTATCGCTGCGCCGAGGGCGGTCTCTATTGCGAGGGTGCAGCGCTCGTCAGCGCGCAGAAGCTCCGCCACGGTGCCGTGGACACCGCGCAGAGTGCCTCGCCGGGACTCGCGCATGACGGTCTTTACCGCGCCGGCGAAGCCCTCATATTCTTTCTCCATCTCGCTGAGCATGGCGATGCGGGAGTCCGCGCTGCGCAGCTCGACTATCTGCTTCGTGAGCGCGTCGTTGGCCTCGGCGGCCTCACGCTCGCGGTTTTCTATGCGCATCTTGCGGCCGTCCATGACGTTCCGCGCCGAGGCGGCGTCATTCTCGAGCTGCTTGGCCCGCTCGTCGATCTCGGCGATGCGAGCTTTGTGCTCGTCTATCTGCGCCGCTATGCCCGCGGCTCGCTCGGTCTGCTCCGAGAGCTCGCCACGCATGCGCTCTGCGCTCTGGCGGCTGTTCTCTATGCTGTTGCGCAGCACCGCGGCTTCGGCCTCCGCCTCGGAGACACGGGCCTCCGCCTCTGAAAGGCGCTGGCGCTGCTGCTCGGCCTCCACGTCTTTCTGGCGCATGCGCTCGGCCAAAGCCTCGCTGCGGGAATACAGCGCCTCCAGCTCACGCCGGGCGGCGTCCAGGCCGCTCTTGGCCGTCTCGTAGTCGTCGGCTATGGCCTTGGACTGCTCTCTCAGTTTGTCGAGAGCGTCCATCCACGCGCTGACCTCCTCGACCCTCAGCTCATCGCGCAGGGCAAGGTAGCGCTTGGCCACCTCCGACTGCTGCTTGAGCGGGCCGACCTGGAGCTCCAGCTCGTCTATCTTGTCGTTCACACGCAGGAGGTTCTCGTCCGTCCGCGCGAGGCGGCGCTCCGCCTCCTCCTTGCGGTAGCGGAAGCGGGAGATGCCTGCGGCCTCCTCCAGCACCTCGCGGCGTTCGGCGCTCTTGCCGTTTACTATCTCCGCTATGCGGCCCTGGCCGATTATAGAGTAGCCGTCCCGGCCAAGGCCGGTGTCCATGAGCAGCTCGTTCACATCACGCAGGCGCACCTGGTCACGGTTTATATAGTACTCGCTCTCGCCCGAGCGGTAATAGCGCCGGGTTATCGTTACCTCCTCCGCATCGATGTCGAAGATGCCGCCGGAGTTATCCAGAATGAGCGACACCTGCGCAAAGCCCATCGCCCCGCGCTTGGCCGTGCCGCCGAAGATGACGTCCTGCATCTTGCCGCCGCGCAGGGTCTTGCTGCTCTGCTCGCCCATGACCCAGAGGATGGCGTCGGAAATATTCGATTTGCCGGAGCCGTTCGGCCCCACGATGGCCGTTATCTCCTTCTCGAACGTCAGCCGGGTCTTGTCCGGGAAGGATTTGAAGCCCTGTATCTCCAATGCCTTTAAGTACAAATCCCATTACCTCACAAAAAACTGCCCCTGCAAAAAACGCAGGCAAAATATTATATTACAGGCCCTGGATTTTTGCAATCACCAAAAGCCCGATTTGCCGCATTTGGGCGCAAAAAAGGAGCCGGCGCACGCCGGCTCCCTTCAAGCTGGGTCAGATGTCTATGGTGAGGTTGTCGATGCCGTTCTCCTCAAACTCGGTGATATATTCATCCATGCGGTTCGTGAGCTCCGTGAAGTCCTCCGGGTCTGTGTCCTCGAGGTGCATATCCGGGCGGGCAAGC
>CAUAHS010000209.1 GCA_958428885.1 uncultured Eubacteriales bacterium | reverse complement strand
CGAGAGCGCGGACACTGCGGAGGCCGAAGCCCCCGCCGCCGAGTGATCTCGGTACATTTAATCTGATATTCAGGAGGAAATAACAATGGCCAGCGAAAAAGTCACCGCCATGATCGAGGAGATCAAGGCCCTTTCCGTTCTCGAGCTCGCTGAGCTCGTCCATGAGCTTGAGGATACCTTCGGCGTCTCCGCCGCCGCTGTCGCGGCTCCTGCCGCCGGCGCCGCCGCCGCTGCCCCGGCTGCCGAGGAGAAGACCGAGTTCGACGTCATCATGAAGAGCTTTGGCGCCGAGAAGATCAAGGTCATCAAGGAAGTCCGCGCCATCACCGGCCTGGGCCTCGCCGAGGCGAAGGCTCTTGTCGAGGGCGTGCCCGCCAAGATCAAGGAGCAGGTCTCCAAGGACGACGCCGAGGCTCTCAAGAAGCAGCTCGAGGCTGTCGGCGCCGAGGTCGAGCTTGCCTGAGCAGGCCCCTCAAGTACACAGCAAAAACGTGCCGCCGCGGGTGTTTTCCCGCGGCGGTTTCGTCATTTTTACCAAAAATATACGGGTATAAATAACATATCAAGGATGTGCGCGGGAGCGTTAAGAAGCCGATAAGATATGGCCTTCGCGATTGAAAGAGCGAAATTCCTCCTTTATAATCGCTTTACCGGGCGTGGAAAACCCGGTTGGGAGTGACTTAAAAGGAGGAAAAAACATGGAACACAAACGTGGAAACTGGGGGAGCAATTTCGGCTTCCTCATGGCCGCGGTCGGCTCTGCGGTCGGCCTCGGCAACCTGTGGGGCTTCCCGTACAAGATGGGCGCCAACGGCGGCTTTGCATTTCTGATAGTGTATCTGCTGCTGGTGCTGTTCGTCGGCTTCGTCGTCATGGTGGGCGAGCTGGCGCTGGGCCGCAAGTCCGGTCTCGGCGTCGTCGGCACCTACAAAAAGCTCTCCAAGGAGGTGCGCTGGCTCGGCTGGCTGGGCATAGCCTCCGCCTTCCTCATCATGAGCTTCTACACCGTCCTCGGCGGCTACGTCACGAAGTACATAGTCGTCAACCTCGGCGACATCTTCGGCGCCTCCTGGGGCAGCGGCGGACTGGCCGCCGGCGACCTCTTCAACGGCCTGCTCACTAATCAGGTCGAGTCCATCATCTACAGCGTCATCTTCCTCGCGCTGACCTGCCTCATCGTCATGGGCGGCATCTCCGGCGGCATCGAGAAGTTCACAAAGTACGCCATGCCCGCGCTCTTCGTCATGCTGCTCGTCGTCATCATCCGCTCCGTCACCCTGCCCGGCGCCGGCGAGGGTCTGCGCTTCATGCTCTACCCGAACCTCGAGCCGCTCAAGGAGGACTTCATGGCCGTCATCTCGTCGGCCGGCGGGCAGATGTTCTTCTCGCTCTCCCTCGGCATGGGCGCCATGATAACCTACGGCTCATACCTGCAAAAGAAGGAGAACATCGAAAAGAACGCGCTCATCGTCGTCTGCTCCGACACGCTGGTCGCCGTCATGGCCGCCTTCGCCATCCTGCCCGCAGCCATCGCGCTCGGCGGTGAGGACGCCGCCATGTCCGGTCCGAGCCTGCTGTTCGTGACGCTGCAGGACGTGTTCGCCGCCATGGGCAGCTTCGGTCCCGTGTTCGGCCTCATCTTCTACATACTCGTCTTTATCGCGGCTATAACCTCTGCCATCTCGCTCGTCGAGGTCGTGACCACCTTCTACATGGATAAGGCCCACGCCAAGGGCCAGCCCGGCAACCGCAAGAAGTACACCATCCTCACCTGCCTCGCCATCCTCGTGCTCGCCGTCATCGTCGCCGCCGACGGTCTCGGCTCCAACGGCCTGTGGCAGCCCCTCGGCTACTGCTGGCTCGACTTCATGGACCTCTGGTCCGAGGGCATCATGATGCCGCTCGGTGCGCTGTTCATGTGCATCTTCATCGGCTACGAGTACAAGGTCGACAACATCGCCGAGGAGATAGAGCAAAACGGCAACGTCTTCCGCACCAAGAAGGTCTACGCCGTCTGCTGCAAGATCGTCGTGCCCCTGGCCATGTTCCTCGTGCTCTTCGGCCAGCTGCAGAGCTTCGGCATCATCAAGTAAACGTTCCTCTCCCACCATATTTCCAGGCGGCCGTCTCTCCCGGACGGCCGCCGTCGCTTTGTCCTTTGTGGTTGACTTGAAACTTTGGCTGTGATATCCTGTTGACATAATATCGAGCAGGAATGGAGAAGCCGATATGTCAAAAGAACGCAAATTTTCCGCCGGGCAGCTGCTCGGCGAGGGCATACGCAGACTGGGGCGTGAGGAGCTGATCGCTCTGGCGCTGGAGATCTGTGCCGACGCCGCCGACTGCGGAGCGGAGTTTCACGGGAACATACACCCGGGCAACATCAGCCGGGGCGAGGGCGGAGCTGCTCTGGGCCCGAGGGCGGACCATGCGCCGGGCGACTGGTCGACGGACGAGCTGGAGTACATGGCTCCGGAGCTCTTCTGGAACGGCACGGCGACGGCGGCGGCGGACGTGTATTCCATCGGCCTGCTGCTGTTCGCGGGCGTGACGGGGGGACTGCTGCCCTTTTTCAAACGCGCTCCGGAGAACATGACGAACGAGATGCGTGCCTCGGCGCTCAGGCGCAGGATGAACGGGGACGAGATAAACATACCCGCAGCGGCGGGGGAGAAGCTCGGACCGGTCATGGCGAAGTGCCTGAAGTTTGATGCCGCCGAGCGGTATGCGGACACGAGGGAGCTGGCGGAGGCGCTGCGCCCCTGCGTGGGCGAGGGCGACGCCAAGGCGATGGAGATGTTCGGCAAGCCCGAGCGGGAGCTGAGCGAAGTTGAGCGGATGATGGCGGGCATACTGGCCCGTCTGGAGCCGGGCGAGGAGCCGCCGGAGGAGGTCTCCGAGACACCCGAGCCCACGGAGCCCCCGGCGCCGCCGGCGGAACCGGAACCTCCGGCGGAGGAGCCGAAGCGCCGCCGCCCGAAGGTGGAGCTGCCGCCGGTGCAGCCGGTGGAGCCGCCGAAACCGACGGGTCCGAGACCGGAATACAAGGTCGACCGCGACTTTGAAGAGCGCGCGATACAAGAGCGCGAGTCGAAGCCGAAGAGGAGCCGCAAGCCGGTGCTGATAGTGCTGGCGATCTGCGCAGTTATCGTGATAGCGGCGCTGGCGGTGAGCTTTTTCCTGCCCGGCGGCGGCACGGAGCAGGAGAGCACGCCCCCCGAGAGCGGTGCACCGGAGACTGAGAACGCGGTCGTCCCGCCGGTCTCGGCGTCCGCCGAGCCCGAGGCGACGCCGACGCCGACTCCCACCCCGACCCCGACGCCGGAGCCGGAGTCTACATATGAGGTGACGCTGTCGAACGTGAGCTGGGAGCAGGCGGAGGCGCTGTGCGAGGGCAAGGGCGGCCACCTGGCCGTGATCTCGGACGCGGACGAGCTGGCAAAGGTGACGAAGCTGGCGGAGGACGCGGGCGCCACGTTCGTGTGGATAGGCCTGCGCCGGGTGAACGGCGAGCTGAGCTGGGTGACGGGTGAGAGTGTGGATTACTACGCCTGGGGCCCGGGCGAGCCCTCGGTCAAGGACACGGACGGCACGGCGGAGGACTATGTGCTGCTGTGGCATACGAGTACGGGCTGGATCTATAACGACTGCCGCAACGACCCCGCCTCGGCCTACCCCGCCGCCTATAGCGGCAAGATCGCCTACGCCTGCGAGTTCGACCCCATCCCCTGGGCCGCCTTCCTGCCCGCCCT
>CAUAHS010000208.1 GCA_958428885.1 uncultured Eubacteriales bacterium | reverse complement strand
GACCGTCTCTGCGCTTATGTTGTTGATGACATAGCCGCGCGAGGCCTGAAGCGTGTCCTCGCCTATGAATACGACCTCGACATTGCTGAAGGATTTTTCAATTGGCTCCTCCTGAGTGCCGGTGACATAGACCCAAATGAAGAGTGCGGCCAGCAGGGAGACGACGGCCCAGAAGATCTTGTTGTCGAACAGCTTGCTTGTTTTCTTCTTAGTCATTTTTCTTCACCTTGAGGGACTTGAGCGAAGCCAGGAGCCCGGGGATACCGCGCTTCTGCTCAGTGTCGGACTCGGGCAGCAGCTCTGTCCTGAGTATCTTCTCCAGCATGTCCGGCGTCAGGTGGCGCTTGAGCATGCCGTCCATGGCAACGGAAATGGCTCCAGTCTCCTCAGAGACGATGACGACCACGGCGTCCGAGTGCTCGCTCATGCCGATGCCCGCTCGGTGTCTCATGCCGAGGTCGCTGCTCAGGCTGGCGTTCTGCGAGAGCGGGAGCATACAGCCCGCTGCGGCGAGCCTGCCCTCGCGGATTATGACCGCGCCGTCGTGCAGCGGGGCCTTTACGAAAAAGATGTTGCGCAGCAGCTCGCTGGTGACGTCGGCATTCACGATGGTGCCGGTGGCCATCTGCTCGTTGAGGCTTATCGCGCGCTCAAAGACTATCAGAGCACCTGTGCGAGACTCCGACATGGAGGCGCAGGCGAGGACCGTCTGATTCACCACCGACTCAAAGGTCAGCGGCGCCGAGTTCCCGCCGAGGAAGAACATGAACCGACCGCTGCCCATGCGCTCGAGCAGGCGGCGCAGTTCAGGCTGAAAGATAATGACCAGCGCAATAAAGCCGAGCTCGACCGTCGTCTTCAGCAGGGAGTTTATCATCCTGAATTTGAAAAGGTCAGACAGCCAGAGAGCAAGCAGGATGAAAACTATGCCGCGGGCCAGCCGCGTCGTGTTGGTGCGGCGGATGAGCCCTATTGCGACGTAAATGAGCGCAGCGACGAGGATGATATCGATGATATCGGAGATCTGCGCGGTCGTCATATATTCTATGGCGTTGGAGATTATTCCCTTGAAATTTTCCATAGGCCTGTCCTCATCGTTTTCGTGGCGCGCGCCCTCGGCAAAGCCGGGGCGCGGCAATTTGTCATAGTATAGTATTATATAATAATCGGCTGGAAATAGCAACAACATTTACGCATCCGACAGCGATTTGACAGCGGCTTTGAGCTGCTGTGCGGCGGCGTCGATCTCCCGGGGCGTGTTGAAGGGCGAAAAGCTCAACCTAACGGTGCCTGTGTCAAGCGTTCCCGCGGTCTCGTGGGCCAGAGGGGCGCAGTGGAGCCCCGCGCGGACGCACACTCCCCTTTTCCCGAGCTCGGCGCCCAGCTCCTCACTGCCTATGCGCTCGTGCCTGACGGAGAGCACTCCGGTCTGTGCGGCTTCCTCTGCGGCTTCAAACACCTCGAGCCCCGGCACGCTCTCGAGCTGCCGGGCCATGCGGCGCATGAGTTCGCGCTCGTGCGCGCCTATGTTTGCAGCGCCGTGGGAGCGGACGTACTCCGCTCCGGCCATGAGCCCCGCGATGCCGGGAATGTTGTGCGTGCCCGCCTCAAGGCGGTCTGGCAGGAACTCGGGCATGGCCTGATTGCGGCTCTCCGAGCCGGTTCCGCCCGCCATGAGCGGCCGGCCGCTCTCGCGGCACAGCAGCACTCCCGTGCCCTGGGGCCCAAGCAGTCCCTTGTGGCCCGGCATACACACGAACTCGGCGCCGAGCCGGGACATGTCGACTTCAATCAGGCCTGCGGACTGCGAGGCGTCCACTATCAGCGGCACGCCCGCCTTGCGGCAGAGCGCAGCTATCTCATATATGGGCAGCACAAAGCCGAAAACGTTCGAGACATGTGTGCAGACAACGGCCCTTGCGCCGGGTATCTTCTCCCGAAACGCCGCAACTGCTGCCTCGCTGTTGAAGAGAGGAGAAGCGGCGACGTCGATATCCGCCCCTATGAGGTGCAGAGGCCGTGTAACGGCGTTGTGCTCCCAGCCGGAGACGACAACGCGGTCTCCCCTTTTGATGAGGCTGAATATCGCAATGTTCAGTGCGTGCGTGGCGTTCATTGTGAACACCACATTTTCCGGCCCTGGGGCCGAAAACAGTTCCGCGAGCAGGGCACGGCAGTCATAGGCCGCCTCGGCTGCAAGCAGTGCCGGACGATGGCCGCCTCTGCCGGGACTTGCCATGGTGCGCATGGCATTTTGCACGGCAGCGTGCACGGTACGCGGCTTCAAAAGGCTGGTGGCGGCACTGTCGAGGTATATCATGCCTGCACCTCCGAGTATTGGCCGTTCTCTTCCGTGAAGAGTTTGCCATAGCTCACGCCGGCACGCTTCAGAATGTCAAGAGCCTGCCTGTACCTTGACTCGGCCACCCGCACGCACCACGCGCAACCCGATTTGGAGAGGCCCTGGGGCGCACGGGAGAAGGGCGCGGTTATCCCCGCGCGTTCGAGCGTCCTTGAGGCCCGCTGCGCATAGGTCTGCGAGCGGCACATGATGATATATCGCATAAAAAGATCCTCCCGCATGTGGATGAAGGCGCTGAGCCTTCAACTCATTCTATGCGGGCAGGACCCTTTTGACATCAGCCCTCTATAAGTGCCACAGCCTGAGCTGCTATGCCCAGTCCCTCGCCGGTGAAGCCCAGCCGCTCCTCCGTCGTGGCCTTCACGCTAACGCGCGAGACGTCCATCGCAGCCGCGGCGGCGATGTTCCGGCGCATGGCCTCAATGTGCGGGGCAAGCTTCGGCGCCTGGGCTATGACCGTGGCGTCTATGTTGCCCGGCTCGAAGCCCGCCGACCGCAGCCTTATGCAGACCTCGCTCAGCAGCGCCAGGCTGTCTGCGCCCTCGTAGTGCGGGTCCGTGTCCGGGAAGAGCTTGCCTATGTCCCCCATGGCCGCAGCTCCGAGCAGCGCGTCCATTATCGCGTGCACCAGCACGTCGGCGTCCGAGTGGCCCAGCAAACCCTTCTCAAACGGTATATCCACCCCGCCGAGGATGAGCTTTCGCCCCTCGACGAGCCTGTGTACGTCATAACCCTGGCCTATCCTCACATGAATTCACCCCTTGCGTCGATTATCGCGGACGCAGCGTAGACGTCGGCGGGCGTCGTGAGTTTTAGGTTCTCCTCCGACCCCTCGACGAGGAACACCTCTGCGTCGAGCAGCATCACCGCAGCGCAGTCGTCCGTGAGGGAGATGCCGAGCCTCGCGGCTTCGCCAAGCGCCTGGCGGATGAGCTCGGCACGGAACACCTGCGGCGTCTGCATGAGATAGAGCTCGTCCCGCTCAAGCGTACGGAGCACCCTGCCGCCTCGCGCCTGTCGGACCGTATCCTTGACGTGTATGGCCGGAGCCGCCGCTCCACGTTCCGCCGCGGCTTTCACCGCTCGCTCGATTATCTCCTCCGTCACCAGGGGCCTTGCAGCGTCGTGGATGGCGATGAGCCCGGCTTGCTCTGAGCATTCCTGCACGCCGGCCCAGGCTGAGGCGGTCCGGTCCGCCCCACCCTCGGTGACGCACTTGAGCTTTTTTATGCCGCGCTCCCTTGCGAGGGCGGCTATCGTGGGTATCTTCTCACTCTGCGTGACGACGACGATCTCGTCTATGCACCCGCTCTTGTCCAGCGCTGCGAGCGTGCGCTCTATGACGGTGCAGCCTCCGAGCTGCATCATTAGCTTGTCCGTGCCCATCCGTGTGCCGCTGCCTGCGGCC
>CAUAHS010000207.1 GCA_958428885.1 uncultured Eubacteriales bacterium | reverse complement strand
CGAGAAGATGCTCCGCACCGAGGGCAGCCAGGAGCGGCTGGACAACCTCGCCGAGCTCAAGCAGTCCGTCCGCGAATACGAGGAGACCAGCGGCGAGGAGTGCTCCCTCACGCACTACCTTGCGCACGTGGCGCTCTTCACGAACAGCGACGCGGACACGGGCAAGGACGCCGTGAAGCTCATGACCATCCACGCAGCGAAGGGGCTCGAGTTCCCCTATGTCTTTCTCTGCTGCCTGAACGAAGGCATCCTCCCCTCCAAAAGGACCGACTCGCCCGAGGGCATGGAGGAGGAGCGCCGCCTCGCCTTCGTGGCGCTCACGCGCGCCAAGCGCGGTCTGGTGCTTTCGGACAGCGAGGGTCGTGGGCACGACGGCGCTCCGAGGTATCCCTCGCGCTTTCTGCTTGAAATAGACCGGGGTCTGCTCGTCCAGGACGGCAGACCCCGCGAGAGCCTCGTCTCAGAGGCCCGGGAATATATCTCTGCGCATGAAGCACGCCTCTCCGGCGCGTCGGACGCACCGCAGGAGCTCTTCGCCCCCGGTGAGCGCGTGCGCCATGCCGCCTTTGGCGACGGCACGGTGCTGGAGGTGGACATGACCCGCCGAGTCTATGTCATCAAGTTCGACAAGACTCCGACGCCCAGGACGCTGACCGTCCGGGTGCGGATGCAGCGCATCTGAGCTCACAGGCCCAGGAGGCGGATGCTCAGGCGGTTTTCGTAGACCTCGCCGGGTGCGAGGATGCGGATGTCCGGCTGGCGCTCGAGGTCCTCCACCACGTCCTGACGCGCGGGCAGGCTCATCCATGGCTCGATGCAGACGAAGGGCGCCTCCGTCTCCGGCGTGTGCCAGAAGGCGATGTAGTTCATGTCGGGATAGGAGAGCTCCACGCCGTGCGCATCCTTGTCCGTTTTGAGCGTGACCGTGCCCGGGGTACCGCGCAGGATTATCGCGTCGTGGTCAAAGAGCCCGTGCCGGAGCGGTATGGCGTTATTTTCGAGCGCATAGGGCGCCTCCTCGCCGGAGATGTAGTACGCGGGCGAGAGCAGCACCTGTTTCGGCTCGCAGGCCTCCGAAAACTCGAGGCGGTAGTCCTCAAAGCGCAGTCCCTTTGCCAGCGGGACGTTGAAGCCCGGGTGCCCGCCGAGGCCGAAGGGCATGTCGTCCCCGCCCCTGTTCTCGATGCGGTAAGTCACGTGCAGCGTGTCGCCGGAAAGCTCGTAGACGAGACTGAATTTGAATTCAAAGGGATAGCTCTCCCTCGTCTCGCCGTTGGGACCCAGGGCTAGTACAAGGCAGGTGTCAGTCTTGGCCTCGGCCGAAAACTCGCTTCCGCGGGCAAAGCCGTGCCGGCCCATCTTATGGCGCACACCGCGCCAGATGTAGCTGTCCTCCGTCAGGCGGCCGACGTAGGGGAAAATGTTGGTCGCCCGGTTGTGCCAGAAGCGCCCGTCCCCCTGCCAGAGATATTCGGTGCCGTCGTCGGCATGTATGGACTGAAGTTCCGCGCCAAGGGACGAGACGCTGACGCTGAGTTTTTCATTTCCTATGCAGTATTCCATGTTGATGACCTCCCGCTTGGTGCTGGATACATTGTATCATCTTCCCATATTGCCCGCAATATCCCCGCGCGTTTTGCGACTTATACGGTGAGACCGGAATGAAAGGAGGCGTAGCCGTGGAGGACAGGGAGATCGTTGCCCTCTACCACGCCCGCAGTGAGACGGCTGTCGCAGAGACGGCGAGGAAGTACGGCGCGTTCTGCCTGCGCATCGCGCTGAACCTGCTGGGCATCCGTGAGGACGCAGACGAGTGCGTGAACGACACCTACCTTGCCGCGTGGACCCGGATGCCTCCGGAGCTTCCGGCCAGTCTGAGGGCCTTTCTGGGCCGCATAACGCGAAACCTCTCCATCAGCCGCTACCGGCAGATGCGCGCGCAAAAGCGCTATGCGGGCATGGACGCGCTGCTCTCGGAGCTCGACGACTGCGCGCCCTCGCCGGAGACCGTGGAGCAGGTGCTCGACGCCATGGAGCTGACGCGGCACATTGAAAACTGGCTCGGCACGCTCCCGGAGCGCGAGCGGCGGCTCTTCGTGCGGCGCTACTGGTACGGTGAGGGGCTTGGTACGCTGTCAGCCGCCGACGGGGCTAAACCTGAGCAGCTGGCGCAGCTGATGCTCCGGCTCAGAAGGTCGTTGAGGACCCATCTTGAAGCGGAGGGAGTCGAAATATGAGCGAAAAAAGCGAAAAGATCTACGAGGCGGTCACGAACATCTCCGACGAGCTGGTGGAGAACGCCGGAGCCAAGCGCAAAAGACCCCGCAGGGCCTGGTACATCAGCGCCGTCGCGGCGGTGCTTGTCGTGGTCATCGCCGCAGCGCTGCTGCGCCCCGGCGGCTCGGCGCTCGCGATCGCCGAGGCGGCATATGACGGGCACGAGCGATTGCCGGACGGCATTTCGGCGCCGTACGGCTGCTTTGAGGCCCTGACGGCGCAGTTTCTCTCCGGTGCCGGGGACGAAAACGCCGTGCTCTCGCCGGTGAACATCTACATGGCCCTCGCCATGCTCGCCGAGCTGACGGACGGAGAAAGCCGCGCCCAGCTCCTTGAGCTCATCGGCATCGACAGCGTAGAGGCGCTGCGGGAGCAGGCATCTGCGATCTGGAAAGCCGGCAGCGGTGAGAGCGACGAGTGCACAAGCCTGCTCGCCGCCTCCATCTGGCTGCGTGACGACATCAGCTATGTTCAGAGCACGATGGACACGCTTGCGGACGTCTACTATGCCTCGTCCTATCGGGGCAAGATGGGCACGGCGGAGCTGGACAGGGCCATTCAGGGCTGGCTCAACGAGCAGACGCGCGGGCTGCTGGAGGAGCAGGCCGCATCTATCAAGACGGACCCGCTGACCGTCCTGCTGCTGGCGACGACCCTCTATTACAGCGCGCAGTGGACGGACGAGTTCAACGAGGAGCTCAACTACACCGACGTCTTTCACGCCACGTCGGGCGACGTGGACGCCGAGTACATGTATGCCGGGAAGTTCATGGACTATTTCAGCGGCGAAGGCTGGGGCGCGGTGCGGCTCGGTCTCCGGGGCGGGCACGCCATGTGGTTCATTCTCCCCGACGAGGGCGTATCCGCGGACACGCTGCTGGAGGACGCCGAGGTCATGCGGCTGATGTCCGCCGGCGAGGCGGACGGGGGCGATTATGCGAAGGTCTACCTCTCCGTGCCGAAGTTCGACATCGCCTCTCAGCTCGACCTCATCGGCGGGCTCAAGGCGCTGGGCGTGACGGACGTATTTGACCCCGCCGTCTCGGACTTCACGCCTATGACGGCGGATGCGGACGAGATATGCGTCACCACGGCGACGCATGCAGCCCGGGTGAAGATAGACGAGGAGGGCGTGGAGGCCGCCGCCTTTACGGTACTGGAACCCGGCGACACTGCGCCGATGCCGCCGGAGCTGGAGATACACTTCACGCTCGACCGGCCCTTCCTCTTCTCCGTCATCACCGGCGACGGCCTGCCGCTCTTTGCGGGAATAGTGAATACGCCGTGAGGCAAAAGAAGAACCCCGGTCTCAGACGAGACCGGGGTTTGGAGGCGCCATCCGGATTTGAACCGGAGAATCGGGGATTTGCAGTCCCCTGCCTTACCACTTGGCTATGGCGCCAACTTATTTTATTATGGGTTCCGGCGAAACTATTCCATAGTCTCGCCGGAACATGGAGCGGGCAACGAGATTCGAACTCGCTACCTCCACCTTGGCAAGGTGGCGCTCTGCCAAATGAGCTATGCCCGCA
>CAUAHS010000206.1 GCA_958428885.1 uncultured Eubacteriales bacterium | reverse complement strand
AAAAGCCGCTTTTCTTTGGGGCTAACCCCGTTTCTTTTGGCAAGGGCAAAAGAAACAGGGTGTCTCGCAGCAGGGCCTCACGCCAACACCCAACGCAACGGCGCACACGCGTAAACGTATAGAGAGGGAAAATCCTTCCCCTCCCCACGGAAATTTTCAAAGATTTCCGTGGGTTTTCGGCGTTTATCGTGTATTATAGTGTGAGAGGGGGTGCGGCATGGGCGAGAGCAAGATAATAGACCTCATAAGGGCCCGTGACGAGCGCGGGGCGGAGGAGCTGCTGCGCCACTTCGGCGCGCTCATCCGCTATGTCATAGCGCCCATCCTGCCCGATGAGCGTGACCGCGAGGACTGCCTGTCCGAGGTGCTCATGCGCATCTGGGACGGCGTCGCAGGCTTCGATCCCGCTCGCGGCTCCTGGCGGGCCTACATAACCGCCGCAGCGCGCAACACGGCGCTCAATCGCGCGCGGTCGGACCGCGCTCAGACCGAGGGGCTCTCGGACGGCGCCTCCGCACTGCCCGGACCTGAGGAGACCGTCATCGCCCGTGAGGAGCTCGCGGAATTGCGCCGGGCCATAGACGCCCTTCAGCCCGGCGACCGGGCGCTCATATACCGCAAGTACTACTACCGCCAGTCCACGGCTCAAATGGCCTCGGAGCTCGGCTTGACCCCGCGGGCCGTAGAGGGACGGCTCTACCGCATCAAGAAGCGCCTCGGCGCCGAGCTGGGAGGTGAGCGGAATGGATGACAAGCGGCTCGACGAGCTGCTCGGCGAGGCTGTCGGCTCCGCCCCGCCCGAGGACGTGGTTCGCGCTGTCAGCCCCTGGCAGCACGCCATGAATCAGGTGCTCTGGGGTCTTGCGCTCACGAGTATAAGCCTCAATTTTCTGCTTTTGAACTACATCCTGCCCAGCATGGGTGCCGCGCTGATGCTGCTGGGCTTCCGCACGCTGAGGGCGGACAGGCACTTTTGCCTCTCCTATTATGCCGCGATGCTGCGCTGTGCGGTGCAGATAGCCTCGCTCTTCCTCGGTGCCACGGTCATACCCTCTGAGACGCTCAGCGCGGTCCTGATAGTCATCAGCGCGCTGGCCACCTTCGGCATCACGCTGGGCTTTTGGCACGGCCTGCTGGAGGCTCGGGCTGCGGCGGGTCTTGAACCGCGCGCCTCGGCGGCGGGCTGGCTCATCGTCTGGTATGCGGTCATCTATGTCCTGGCCCTCGTGAGTCTGGCCGCAGGCGGCAGCCTCAATATCATGGGCATACTACTGATAGCCGCGTTCATCGCGATCATCGTCTCGCTGGTGAAGCTCTCAAAGCAGCTCGACGAGGCGGGCTACGCCGCAAAAACGGCTCCGGTGCGGCTCACGGACCGGCGGCTGTGCGTGCTGCTCGCGCTCATCGCGGCGGCGGCGATAACCCTCGGCCTGACCTGCTTCAGCCGCTATGACATGGACTGGGAACCCCGGCCAGAGCGCGGTGAGAAGGCCGCAGCCGTAGCGGAGGAGCTGCTGGCGCTCGGTTTCCCCGACCATGTGCTCGCGGACCTTTCGGACAGCGACGTTCTCCTCTGCGAGGACGCGGCGCAGGTGCTCTCGAGCACGGACACGCTCAGCTTCCGGGACGGGTCCGAGCTGCTGACGACCGGCGTAGCCGTGCTGCTGCCGGAGTTCGACGGCTGGGAGGACTACTGGTTCATCTTCCACCACTTCGAGTGGCAGAAGGGCGCCCGGCTGCACGGCACGGACAGCGCCGAGCTCTGGGCGACGAGCGGCTGGATGCTCGACCACAAAAACCCCGCCCACGGCCGGCTGCTCTATTCCGAGGACGGCGTGACATATACCGCACCGCCCGCCGAGTTCGTGCAGAGCCTGGACTATCAGTACACCGGCGGCTTCGGCTTCTCCTTCCCTCGCAGCGCTGCGGAGGCGCGGGGCTATCTGTGCTATGGCCTCATCAGGACCTCGGACGACTATGTCCACCTCAACTCGTGGCTCAACTGCCAGCACCAGACCCGCGCGCTCATGTATCCGGTGAGCACCTCGCTGAAGACTCAAAGCGGAGTGTTCCTCGGCTCCGGCCTCATCGTGCCCAACTCCGGCAGCGACTTTCAGCTGGGGCAGTGCGCGCTCTCTCTGAGCTTCGGCGAGGACGGCGCAGAGGTCGGCAAATAAAATACCGCCGGGCGCTTTCACGTCCGGCGGCTTTTTTCACTTGATTATCCTGTAATAGTCCGCCCTTCTGGCAGCCGGTTTCGGTTCCGGTCCGTCGGCGTAGCCGAGGATGCAGTTGCCGACGCCGACCCAGTCGCCCTGTATGCCCCACTTATTGAGCAGAGCCTTGCCCTCGGGCATCTCAAAGGTCTCCCTGGCGCGGTTTATCCAGCAGGAGCCGAGGCCTATGGCGTGCGCCGCATTAAGGAGATTCCCCATGACCAGCGAGGCGTCCTGCACACCGTTTATGTTGCCCGCCTCGGCAAAGACGACTATGACCGTCGGCGCACCGAAGAAGGGGTCGAAGTTCTCCCTTCCCCAGACCGCGGCGTTCATGCGGCTCATGGCCGCTATGTCCTCCGCATTCTGCACGGCCACGATGAGCGGCGACTGCGTGCCCCTCGCCGTGGGCGCATAGGTCCCTGCCTCGAGCACGGCGTGGAGCTCCTCGTCCGATATCTGTTCGGCCTTGTACTTCCTGACGCTGCGGCGGGTCAGGAGATTTTTCATGGCTTCGTTCATACTTACACCTCCGGTGATAAAATTTTGTCCTGTCCATATTTTACACCCTCTGCGGCGCTTTGGCAACGCGGCGTTGACAGCCTGGCTCATGGGTGATACGCTTATTCGGGTGATGCCTGTGGAAAAGCTTTGGGAGGAATACTCCGTGCCGGAGGGCTCGGAGGCGGACTTTGCCCTGCGTGTGGAGGGCGACGAGCTGGAGCCCTACATAAAGCGCGGCGGCACGGCTCTCATAAAACGCAGCGGAGAGATATGCGACGGGGACGTCGGCCTCTTTTTCGTGGGCGGCGACATGGTGCTGCGGCAGTACTGCGAGGACTGGGCTGGGAACGTCTATCTCTTCGCCGTAAACCGCCGCCGAAGCGCGCTCGACATCCGCCTGCCCGCCGGTGGCGCACCGATTTGCAGCTTTGGACGCGTCCTGCTGGACGCAGACGTGCCGCTGCCCGAGATTTGAGGAGGGATGATATGTTCAGAGATATACGCCGGGGGCGCCAGGCCCTGCCGGAAGCGGAGAGCCTCGCCATCCTTGAGCGCGGGAGCCACGGTGTGCTCGCCGTGCTCGGCGACGGGGGCTATCCCTACGCCGTGCCGCTAAACTATGTCCGTGACGGAGGGTCGCTCTATTTTCACTGTGCCCGAGCCGGGCACAAGTACGACGCCGTCATGGCCTGTCCGCGCGCATCCTTCTGCGTCATAGACCGCAGCGAGGTCGTTCCGGAGGACTATTCGACGAACTATCGGAGCGTCATAGCCTTCGGCCAGGTGAGCGAGGTCACGGACGAGGCGGTCAAACGCCGCGCCATAGAGCGTCTTGCACTCAAGTATGCCCCGGACGACAGCGAGGCAAACCGCACCGCCGCCATTGACCGCGAGTGGGACGCCCTCTGCGTCCTCGAGCTGCGCATAGAGCACCTGAGCGGCAAGGAGGCCATGGCCCTCGCCAAAAAGCGCCGGGGAGAATAAGCGCGCTGAAACGAATAAAAAAGAGGAGCGTTTTGCTCCTCTTTTTTATGGCCCGGCGGCAGTGAAAGCCGGGCGGCGCAGTCTTTGCCGTATGCTCTATCGTTTATTTTACGCTGCTTAGGACG
>CAUAHS010000205.1 GCA_958428885.1 uncultured Eubacteriales bacterium | reverse complement strand
AGGCCGGCTACAAGCCCGGCGAGGACTTCATGCTCGCCATCGACGCCGCCGTGTCGGATTGGTACAACCACGAGGACGGCACCTACACCCTGCCGAAGGCCAAGAAGACCATGACCCGCAGCCAGATGGTCAACATGTGGAAGAAGTTCGCCGACAACTACCCCATCATCTCCATGGAGGACTGCATGGGCGAGGACGACTGGGAAGGCTGGGCCATGCTGACCAAGGCTCTCGGCGACCGCGTCCAGCTCGTCGGCGACGACCTGTTCGTCACCAACGTCGAGCGCGTGAAGATGGGCCTCGAGAAGCACGTCGCCAACGCCGTCCTGATCAAGGTCAACCAGATCGGCACCCTGACCGAGACCCTGGACACCATGCAGCTCGCCAACCGCGCCGGCTACACCACCATCGTGTCCCACCGCTCCGGCGAGACCGAGGACACCACCATCGCCGACCTCGTCGTGGGCCTGAACGCCGGCCAGATCAAGACCGGCGCCCCCAGCCGCACCGACCGCGTTTGCAAGTACAACCAGCTGCTGCGCATCGAGGAGGAGCTCTTCGACGTCGCCCAGTACGCCGGCAAGGACGCCTTCTTCAACCTCAAGAAGTAAGCGAACAAGCTCACCAGCACCCCCGCCCCGGCGGGGGTGCTTTTTTGCTTTGCTGACGAAAAATAAATTGTATAAGACCCTCCCGCCCTGTCAATAATAGCCTCCGAAGACACCATTTGCTTCAGGAGGTAACAAGATGGAAGACAAGAAAAACGACTCCGGCCAGAACCGGTTGGAGAAATTTTTCGGCGGGAGGGGCTTTTACATAGTCCTCTTCCTGTGCGTCGCCGTGATAGGCGTGTCGGCGTGGACGCTGCTGTCGTCCGGGAAGAGTGCTATGCAGAACGTTTCCACCGGAGATATAGAACTGCCGCAGCCCACGGCTGCGACGCCCGCGCCCACCGAGGCGGCGGAGACGGTGTGGGAGATCCCTGAGGACGCCGTAGAGGTCGTGGCGGAGCCCGAAGCCCCGGAGGTACAGGCGGAAGCTCCGGCCGTCCAGGAGCAGCCTGAGCCCGTCTCAGAGCCCCAGGAGGCCGATGTGGCCCCGGCCTCGTACGTCTGGCCGGTGTACGGGCAGATAGAGCGCCCCTACGCGATGACAGAGCTGGTGTACGACAAGACCATGGCCGACTGGCGCACGCACGACGGCATCGATATCGAGTCCACGCTGGGCACGCAGGTCCTCGCCGCGGCGGGCGGCACGGTGACTGATATCTACGCCGACGACCTGTACGGCACGACGGTGGTGATCTCCCACGGCGGCGGCATCGAGAGCGTATACTCCAATCTCGCCGAGCTGCCGACCGTCGAGGTGGGGCAGAGCGTTTCGATGGGCGACACCATCGGCTCCGTGGGCACCACGGCTCTCTGCGAGGCGGGCGAGGTGTATCACCTGCACTTCGCAATGCGCGCCAACGGGCAGAGCGTCGACCCCGGTGAATATTTGCCGCAATTTTGAGAAAAAAGATGTTGACATTTTCGCAGGCATGAGTTAAAATAACGCTTGCTTGCGAAACGGACGATTAGCTCAGCTGGTATGAGCATCCGCTTGACGTGCGGAGGGTCACAGGTTCGAGTCCTGTATCGTCCACCAGATCCCGACTGCGAAAGCAGTCGGGATTTTTTTGCTTTCCGGCGGCAGCGGCGAATGTAAACAATTGTAAGCTATAGCCTGCTGCACCTGCAAAGTCGAAATATGAGAAAAAATGTCTATCAATGTTGCAATCACGCGATATTGATGATACTATATTTGCATATTATGGCAATATCAAATAGCATATATTGTGATATCAGAGCAGACAGAAAATGAGAAACAGGGGGTTTGGTTGTGGGAAAGAAGCTCGTGATTCTGTCTTTGGTATTCTGCATTGCCGCCGTTTGGACGACCATCCCGGGCATGGCCGGAGGCTGCGGAGGATTTACGGATGTCGGCTCTTTTGACCAGCTGAAAACGGCCTTGGAAGCCGGAGAAAGCGTCCGATTTACCTGCGATATCACAGAAACAGACACGCCGTCCTGCCTGCATGTGGGCAGCGACACGGCGATCGACCTGAACGGCCACAGCCTGCGGGTCCTTGGAAGCTGCGGCTGCTCTGCCGACGGAGGCATGGCGGCACACCTCATTCGTGTGTGCGGGGGAGCCACACTGACGATCTGCGACAGCTCGTCGGAACGGAGCGGAAGCCTGACCGGCGGCTGCGCCTCTAACTCGCAGCTCCGGGTGGTGGAGGTCATCAGCGGCGCCCTGGTGCTCGAGGGCGGGACGGTGACAAATGAGCGCGACGTGTGCGGCGGCTCGTGCACCGTGTACCTCCACAGCGGTTCCCGCCTGGAGCTCAGGGGCGGAGCCGTGAGGAGCGTAACGTCGGGGAGCGGCAAGGACTGCTCGATATACCTGGGCGGGGATGGCGCTCAGGCCGTTATCTCGTCCGGCGAGGTGACCGGCGGCAGCATCACAAATTCCTACGCCAGGGGAAAGCTCACCGTGACGGGCGGGACGGTCGAGGGGGACCTGCGCCTGCTGGGAGCCGTGCTTGAGGACTCCTATGCGGTCTTTGACGGCGTGCTCAGCCGCGTTGGGGAAGCGCCTCCGGAGCAGTTCTCATCAGCACTGGTGCGGGACGGCTCGCACTACTACTATACCTGCCCGGGCGTGACGGACGCACTCATAAGCGGCTTCAAGGACGGAGACGTGATAATCACCGGAGAGGGCTCTGACGAAGAGAAGATAGTAGGGCAGAATGTCCGCCTAACCGTGAAATGCGTGAACGGCGCCGAGGTCACGGGGCTTAAACCCGCGTCAAGCTGCGTGCTTAAGGCCACGGAAAACGCCGACGGCTCCGTCACATATGAGTCCGTTGTGACGGCGGAGACCGCCGCAGCCGCCGCCATTACCGCCGGAGGCGAGCTCACGTATTGCAGCCAGCTCAGTTCCGCCGCCGCGGCGGCGGGAGACGGCGGCACCGTCAAGCTGCTCAGGGACAGCGTCATTACGGGCACGATGGGCGTAAGCTTCAACATCACCCTGGACCTCAACGGCTTCACGATAACCGGCGCTTCAGCGCCGTCGGTCGGCTACGGCGTCATATATGTGATGAGCGGCGACACGCTTACCGTCGTGGACAGCAGCGTCGGCCGGACCGGCGGGATCGTGAACTCCGGCGGGGGATACGAACTGGTCACGAGGTCCAACGCAGGGTCGGCCGTCATAGTCAGGGGCGGGAACTTTTCGGGGGATTTCTGCGCCGCCACTGGCAGCATAACGGTCCTCGGCGGCCGCTTCGCCTCGGACGTCTCCGCCTTTGTGCCCGCGGGCATGAGGTATGACCCTGATACCGGCGAGGTGGTTGTCGACGAGCAGACGGCGGCAGCCGTGACCGGAGGCGTGGGATATACCAGCCTCGGGGAAGCCGTGGCGGCCGCCGAGCCGGGCGGCACCGTTGCGGTATTCGCCGGGGAACACGGTGAGAGCTTCACGATAGACAAGCCGCTCACCCTTGCCGGGGCTAAAACGGCTGAAAACGCGCGCTCACTTTCAATGGAGAGCGTCATCTCGGCGCCCATTTTGATAGAGAACGGCGCCGACGTGGTGTTCGACGGACTAAAATTCACCGGCGAGGGCGGGATCTCGTCAGGCTGCGGCAGCCTGACGCTCCGCAACTGCTCCGCCGAAGGGCTCTCGGGTCCTCTGGTCACGGCGGAGGGCGGAGGCGCAGCGACGGCGGGCGTAATAAGCCTGACAGGCAACGTCGTCTCCGGCATGGAGGACGGGGACAGCTACGC
>CAUAHS010000204.1 GCA_958428885.1 uncultured Eubacteriales bacterium | reverse complement strand
CGGGCGAAACTTTCAAACGCGCTTTGCGCGCAAAGCGCGGGTCAGGTGAGGTACTGGCGGAAGAAGCTCTCGAGCTTATCGAAGGGGATGATATCCCTGCGGTCGTACAGGTCCGTGTGGACGGCGCCGGGGATTATCATCAGCTCCTTATTTTCGCCGCGCAGTTTGGCGAATGCGTCACGCGAAAAATAGCACGAGTGCGCACGTTCGCCGTGCACTACCAGCACCGCGCTGCGGATCTCGCCGCTGTACTGGAGTATCGGCATGTTCAAAAACGACAGCGAGGACGTCACGTTCCAGCCGTCGTTGGAGTTGAGCGAGCGCTCGTGATATCCGCGCGGGGTCTTGTAGTAGGCATAATAGTCGCGCACAAAGTCCGGCGCGTCATCGGGCAGGGGGTCGACAACGCCGCCAGCGCGGGCGTAGGTGCCGTTTTTGTAGTCCTCGGTTCGCTGGGCGTTCATCGCCACGCGCTTGGCGTGCCGCGCCTCCTCGCTGTCCTCGGCGTCGAAATAGCCCTTGGCCGTCACGCGCGTCATGTCGTACATCGTCATCGCCGCCGTCGCCTTTATGCGCGTGTCTATCGCCGCCGCATTGAGCGCCATGCCGCCCCAGCCGCAGATGCCGATGATCCCGACGCGCTCGGGGTCCACGTCCGGCCTGGTCGAGAGATAGTCCACCGCCGCCTGAAAGTCCTCCGTGTTGATGTCCGGAGAGGCGACGTACCGCGGCTCGCCCCCGCTCTCGCCCGTGAACGAGGGGTCAAAGGCGATGGTCAAAAACCCGCGCGAGGCCATCTCCTGCGCGTACAGCCCCGACGCCTGCTCCTTCACCGCGCCGAAGGGCCCGCACACCGCAATGGTCGCAAAGGGGCCCGTCTCACCTGCCGGGGCGTACAGGTCCGCCGCCAGCGTTATGCCGTAGCGGTTGTGGAAGGTCACCTTCTCGTGCCGCACCCGCGCGTCCTGGGGGAAGGTCTTGTCCCATTTATCCGTCAAAGTGAGCTTTTGCATTTTATATTCTCCTTTACGCTTGACAGTCAAAGTCTGTCCTGTTATCATCACTGTAACACCTAAAGCTGACTTCAGGTCAAGACCTATTTTAAAAAATTTTTTGGAGGCGCGGCGTATGTACACGATAGGCCAGGTGTCGGAGATGTTCGGCTTGCCGGTCTCGACGCTGCGGTATTATGACAAGGAGGGGCTGTTTCCGGGGATGGAGCGCGCCTCGGGGATGCGGCGCTTCGGCGAGCGGGAGATTGAGGCGCTGCGGGTCATAGAGTGCCTCAAGCGCTCGGGCATGGAGATACGGGACATCAAGCGCTTCATGGACTGGTGCATGGAGGGGAGCTCGACCTATCCGCAGCGGCTGGAGCTCTTTGAGACGCAGAGGTCCGCCGTGGAGGCGGAGATTGAGCGCCTGGAGCGCGTGCTGGACATGCTGCGCTTCAAGTGCTGGTACTACACGGAGGCCATGCACGACGGAAACGAGGACCGCCTCGCCCGAATGCAGCCCGGCGACATGCCCGAGGACGTACGTGAGGCGTATCTCAGGGCGCACGGGGAATAAGAACCTGTATTCACAGGCGCGGGATACCGGATGGGCGAGAGATTTTTTCGTCGGCCAAGGCAGATTTTCGCAGACATACTTTGTGTATTTCAAGAAAATTTAACGCAGGCCGGCGGAAAAAGATCCGCTCAGACGGTGTCGACTGTCTGTGAATACAGGTTCTAAAACACCGCCCGGCGGAAAACTCCGCCGGGCGGTATTTTCATTTGCATATCTCGCGGGCGTAGCGCACGGAGGCCATGGCGTCACGGGCGTAGAAGTCGGCGCCGATCTCGCGGGCGTACTCCTCGTTGAGTACTGCGCCGCCGACCATTATCTTTATGCCGGGGAGGCGGCTTTGCAGGAGCTTTATCGTGTCGGCCATGGAGGCGACGGTGGTGGTCATCAGCGCCGAGAGGCCGACAAGCCGCACATCCGGGGCGGAGGCCGCCTCCAGCACCGTCTCGGGCGGGACATCCTTGCCGAGGTCGGTGACGGAAAAACCGTAGTTCTCAAGCAGGGTGCGCACGATGTTCTTGCCGATGTCGTGGATGTCGCCGCGCACGGTGGCGATGACGATCCTGCCGGGGTACTCACTGCCCCGGTCCCCCTTCATTCCGGCCTTGAGCGCCTCAAAGGCTGCGCCCGCGGCTTCTGCGCTCATCAGCAGCTGCGGGAGATAGAGCGTGCCCGCCTCGAAGCCCTTGCCGACGCGGTCGAGCGCCGGGATGAGCTCGCTGTTTATGACCTCCAGCGGCTCCGCACCTGCGGCGACGAGGCGCTTTGCCTCGGCGGAGGCGGCGTCTGTGAGGCCCTTTTCGATGCAGCCGCCGAGGGAGATGCCGGCCGAGGCCGCCGGCTTCGGCGTCTCGGCGTTCGACTCGTGCGCAATGTAGTCCTCGCACCTTGCGTCCCGCGCGGTCAGCACGGCGAAGGCACGCCAGGCACTCATCATTGCCGCCGAGAGCGGATTCATTATGGCGCAATCCAGCCCGGCGCTGAGCGCCAGGGTCAGAAAGGCCGAATTTATCTTCTCCCGCGCGGGCAGGCCGAAGCTCACGTTGGACACGCCGAGGATGGTGTGCCCGCCCATGTCGTGTATGCGCCCGAGCGCCTCGAGCGTCACCTGAGCCGCCTGGGGCTCGGAGGAGACGGTGAGCGTCAGGGTGTCGATGACCACGTCCTCGCGCGCGATGCCGTACTCCGCCGCAGTGTCGTAGATGAGCTCGGCGCACTCGACTCGGCCCTCGGCGGTCTCGGGGATGCCGCTCTCGTCCAGGGCAAGACCGACGACCACGCCGCCGTATTTCTTCACAAGCGGGAACACTGCCGCCATGCTCTCGGCCTTGGCGCTCACGGAATTTATCATCGGCTTGCCGTTATAGCGCCGCATCGCTCGCTCGAGCGCGCGCGGGTCCGAGCTGTCGAGCTGCAACGGCAGGCCGGTCACGCTCTGCAGGGCGCAGACCGCGCGCTCGAGCATCTCGGGCTCGTCCACGCCGGGCAGGCCGACGTTCACATCCAGGATGTGCGCACCGGCGTCCTCCTGCGCCGCACCTTCGGCGAGGAGGTAGTCCAGATTCGCGCTGCGGAGCGCCTCCTTGAGCCTGGGCTTGCCCGTGGGATTTATGCGCTCGCCGACGATTACAGGGGCGGGGCCTATCTCCACCGCCGTGGAAAAGGAGCTGACGACCGTGCGGCGCTTCCTCGTCGCGGGCGTGAAGGGGAGGTCACGGCACTCGCGGACGAGGGCGGCGATGTGCTCCGGCGTGGTGCCGCAGCAGCCGCCGAGGAGCTGAGCGCCGGTCCCTGCGATGGCCCTCATGCCCCGGGCGAAGTCCTCCGGACCGAGGTCGAACACCGTCCGCCCGTCCACGGAGCGCGGCAGACCCGCGTTCGGCGCCGCTGCGACGGGGATGCTTGCTGCCCCGGCCAGCCGCTCGGCTATCGGCAGCATCTCCGCCGGGCCAAGGCCGCAGTTGAGCCCGAGAGCGTCCACGCCCAGCCCCTCGAGCAACGCGGTCACGGATTCGGGCGTGCCGCCGGTGAGCAGGCGGGCCTTTTCGTCGTAAGCGGTAGTAGCAATTATTGGAAGATTGCAATTCTCCTTTGCGGCTAGTACGGCGGCCTTGAGCTCATAGCTGTCGCCCATCGTCTCGATGACGACGAGGTCGGCACCGGCCTGGACGCCGTATCTCACGACCTCGGCAAAGAGCGAGACGGCGTCCTCAAAGTCGAGGTCGCCCAGCGGCTTGAGTAGCTTGCCCGAGGGGCCGATGTCGAGGGCGACCCAGGAGCT
>CAUAHS010000203.1 GCA_958428885.1 uncultured Eubacteriales bacterium | reverse complement strand
AACGAGCCAGGCGAGCCCGAAGGCCCGGCCTGCGGGGGAGGGCGAAAATATGATCAGCGCCAGCCCGGCCGCCGCAACCGGCCAGGGCTCGAGCCACCTTCGGGCTCTGCCCTCGCTTTGCGCGGCGGTCTGCCAGGCAAGCAGATTGCGCTTTGAGACGGTCATGCGCCAGAGGGCGAGCCAGATGGCGCTCACCGACACAAAGGCTTCCCAGGGCAGCAGCGCGAGGCGGAGAAGTATCTGCAGGAGCCTGCCCGTCAAACCGTGGGGCGTGGCGGAGCGCAGGCGCTCCCGGTCCCGGCGGAAGAGCGCGGCTCCCAGAGCGGGCAGCACACCCGTGCACAGCGAGAGCAGCGCGAGCAGCCCGGCGCAGAGCGAAGCCGCCGCGGGTGCGGCGAGGGCCCAGGTGAGCGCTGCAAGGCAGAAGGGCGCAAAGAGGCTGCGGCGCAGGCTGTCGAAGAGCTTCCACCTGTCCGCAAAGGCGAAATTCCATCCGCGCTTGAAGATGAAGCCGATGTTCTGCCAGTCGCCGCGCACCCAGCGGTGCTGACGGCGGAAATAGGCGCCGGGGTTCGAGGGAAAACCGTCGGTGAGTTCCGTGTCGCTCATGTAGCCGCCGCGGAGGATGGCGCCCTCAACGGCGTCGTGGGAGAGTATGAGGTTCTCCGGCAGGTCGGAGCAGCCACGGAGCAGGGCGTCCACGTCGAGAATGCCCTTTCCGGCGAAGCCGCCGCGGTCGGTGAGGTCCATCCAGACCTCGCCGCAGCTCGCCCCGTAGGGGTCAGTGCCGCCGGAGCCTGCCATGACGCGCGAAAAGGGCGTCTTCACCGCCGAGGGCAGCTCCACGTCCATGCGCGGGTGGACGAGCCCGTGGCCTGAGACGACAACGCGATTTTTGTCGAACACCGGGGCGTTCATGGGGTGCAGCATGGCTCCGATGAGTTCACGGGCAGAACCGGGCAGGAGCCTTGTGTCGGCGTCGAGGGTGAGGATGTATTTCGTACCGCGCAAGAGCATGGGGTCGCCGGCCAGAATATTGAGACCGCCGGCGTCTCCCCGGAGCAGACGCGCAAGCGAGAGCAGGGCACCGCGTTTGCGCTCAAAGCCCGCCCAGACGCCGTCCCGCTCCCGGAGCGTACGGCGGCGGCAGAAGAGATAAAAGCCGCCGCCGTATCTGTCGTTGAGTTCCTCCACGGCCTTCACCGCAGCTTCGCAGGCTTCCCCGTCTCCGGGCAGACTGCGCTCCCGGGCTTCAGGCAGGTCCGCAAGCAGGCCGAACATGAGATTTTTGCCGCAGTCGCGCGAGGCGAGGGCGAACTCCTCGATCCGCCGCGCAAGCTCAGGGCCGGATCCCGGCCCTGAGAGCAGCGAGGATACGACGCAGATGCAGCGCCCCTCCGCCGGGACGCCGTCCTCGAGCTCCAGCCTGGGCATGAGCCGGGGCGGAATTATACGCAGCAGCACAAAATCGCAAACCGCCTTTGCTATCTCCCAGACCGCCGGCAGCGCGAGGACGAAGAGCGGCAGGCTCCTGAAATAAACGCCCAGAAAACCCGCAATAATAAGCGAGGGCAGCACCTGAGCAAGTGCGTAGCCCCGTCCGGTGCCGGAGCGAGGCTCGAGCAGAGCGCCGACGTGGCCGCTCTCACCGCACTCGCGGATCACGGCTTCGGCGAACTCGAGCTCCTCCATGCCGCGTTTCTTTGCCAGGATGCGCACGCGCTCGCGGTAGGCAGCCCGGCTGCGCTCGTCCATCTGCGGATAGACGCCCGCAGGATCGCGCCGGAGCGCCGCCTCGACCATGTCCGCGCCCTCGAGAAGTTTGGAGAGATCGAGCGTGGCGAAGAGGCGCAGAGAGCTGATGCAGTTCGCGAGCGTGGCGGCATCCAGTCCGCCCGTCACCGCGGTGCGGATCTCGGCCGTCAGCGCAAGGCGCAGAGCGGGCGCAAAGAGGCCCAGTTCCCGCATCGTGAGGGGCAGGTCCCGCTGAAAATCGGCGAGAAAGCGCTCCGCACGCTCCGCCGTGACGGCGCCGCCGCACTCCCCCACCAGGGCCGTACAGGCGGAGACTATCACCGCGCTGCCACCCGAGGCACGCAGGCGACCTGCGCTGTGCAGTTCCGAGACCGCAAGCTTTCCCTCACGCTCTATGAGATACCAGTTGTCGAGCAGCCAGTCCGCCCCAGGGGGCAGATCCCGGCCCTTTTTGGCGAGCCGGTCGTGCTCCCGGCGTATGGCGTTCAGCGAGCGAGTGAGCTCCCGCGAGAGCGAGCGTCCCGTGACCGTGCCGGCGCTGGTTTCGGACATGTATATCACCTGTCTTTTTGTAATTTCGCAAGAATTACTTTTCCCCGCCCGGGCGCTTCGTATACCGGCAGGGTGTTAAAGAAAAACACTTGACAGCAGCGCGCGGCACGTGTATAATCACTGAGGCTGTAAAGCGGCCTTGCTTTACACCCGGGAGGTGGCTTGGAAGTGGCGGAGGATCCCGTACTCAGGACGATGCTCTTCGACTTTTACGGCGAGCTGCTTACGGACAAGCAGCGGGAGTATTTCGACCTGCACTACAACGAGGACCTTTCCCTCGCCGAGATCGCGGCACTTACGGGCATATCGCGGCAGGGCGTGTGGGACATCATAAAGCGCGCGGAGGCGACGCTGAAGGAGATCGAGGCCAAGACCGGGCTGGTGGCGCGGTTTGCCGCGAGGCGTGAGGCGCTCGCGGGCATAGAAAACCGGCTCTCCGCCCTGCTCGATTCGCCCGACGCGGCGGCGAGGCGGATATCCCGCGAGGTGATAGACGCACTGCGCGGTCTGGACGACTGACGGAGGTATCACATTGGCGTTTGAGAGCCTTTCCGACAAACTGAATGCGACGTTCAAAAAGCTCAGGGGCAAGGGCCGCCTGACCGAGACGGACGTCAACGAGGCCATGCGCGAGGTGCGCCTGGCGCTGCTCGAGGCGGACGTGAGCTACAAGGTCGTGAAGGACTTTGTAAAGCGTGTCTCCGAGCGCGCCAAGGGTGCGGAGGTCATGGAGAGCCTGACCCCGGCGCAGATGGTCGTGAAGATAGTCAACGAGGAACTGCGTGCCCTCATGGGCAGCGAGAACCGAAAGCTCAACATCTCCTCGAAATCCCCTAGCGTGGTCATGCTCGTAGGCCTTCAGGGCGCGGGCAAGACGACAAACGGCGCAAAACTCGCCGCGCTCATGAAAAAGCAGGGCAAGCGTCCGCTGCTCGTGGCCTGCGACGTTTACCGTCCCGCCGCGATAAAGCAGCTGGAGACCGTGGGCGAGCAGCTGGGTATCCCCGTGTTCCAGATGGGCCAGGGCGACCCGGTGGAGATAGCCAAGGCGGGCATAGCCCACGCGAAAAAATTCGGCAACGACCTGGTCTTTCTCGACACCGCCGGCCGCCTGCACATAGATGAGGCGCTCATGGACGAGCTGAAGAACATCAAGGCGGCGACGGAGCCGGCCGAGATCATGCTCGTCGTCGACGCGATGACAGGTCAGGACGCAGTGAATGCGGCCACCGCCTTTGACGAGGCGCTGGACATCACCGGCGTCATGCTCACGAAGCTCGACGGCGACGCCAGGGGCGGCGCAGCGCTCTCCGTCACGGCGGTGACGGGCAAGCCGATAAAATTCGCCGGCATCGGCGAGAAGCTCGACCAGATAGAGGCCTTCCACCCGGACCGCATGGCCGGACGCATCCTCGGCATGGGCGACGTGCTCACCCTCATAGAGAAGGCGGAGCAGAACCTTGACGAGAAAAAGGCCGCCGAGATGGCCGACAAGCTGCGCCAGAACAAGTTCACGCTGGCCGACTACCTCGAGCAGATGAAGCAGCT
>CAUAHS010000202.1 GCA_958428885.1 uncultured Eubacteriales bacterium | reverse complement strand
TTTAGGGGCGTGGAGTTGTAAACTTCCTCGTGGTCCGATTTTACCACCGTGAGCCTGTCCGGGCTCTCCATTATGACGGTCTTGTTGCCGCCGAACATCTCTATGCGCTCGTACCACTGTCCCGCCTCACGGCTGGCGCAAAGCACGCCCACGGAGCCGTTTTCAAACGTGAGCTGGGCGGTGCAGAGATCCTCGTAAAACGGGTCGCTCCCCCAGCGTGCCTCGGCCTTGACCGAGGTGCACTCCCCGAGTATGTAACGCAGCATGTCGACCATATGTATGGAGTTTTCCAGCGTGGCTCGGTATTCCTTGAACTCCCTAGACTTGTTGCACACCACAAGCCCCGGCGCCTTTTCGGCGAACTCGGCCATGCCCTTCCTGTTGATGGGCGAAAAGCGCCTGTTGAAGGCCACCATCACTATCTGTCCCGACTTTGCGGAGACGTCGGCGAGGTACTCGCACTCGCTGAGCGTGGAGGCGAGGGGCTTTTCCACGAGTATGTCTATCTTCGCCTCGATGAGCGGGACGAGGTATTCCCGCCTGACGGTCTTGGGCGTGAGCAGCACCGCCGCATCAATGCCCTGCCGGAGCAGGTCGTCCAGGCTCCTTGCGACATAGGGGATGCCGTAGCTCTTGGCCGTGGCCTGGGCTTTCTCGTAATTGCGGCCCATTATGCCGGCTATCTCGACTCCCTCCATGGTCGAGAGCGCCGGCAGATGCGCCGAGTGGGCTATGGCTCCGTTGCCGATTATGCCGACCCTTATATTTTTCTCACTCATTTTTCTCCCTCCCAGGAAAGGCCCCCGCACCTCTTGCGCATAGCCAGCATGATCTCCACGCTCTGGCGGCCGGTGGCTATCTCATGCGGGCTCGGCCTTCCCTCTTCTATCGCCTCCAGCAGAAGGCGGTCCTCATCATAAAAACCGTTGAGCACAAAGCCGTCGTTGCAGCCGGAATACTCCCGGCCGTCGATGTCCAGGACCGTCTTTTGCCCCGCGGCTCCCACAAGTCTCCCCGGATGGTCAAAGCCCTCCGTGTACTCCGTTCCGCTCCACACAGGCAGATGCAGATAATACTGTGCGTCCTGCGTATACACCGTCAGCCTCTCGGTGACGCCGCCGGCGACGGGCATGAAATGCATGTCCACATACGTTCCGTTCTCCAGCCGGCCGTGAGCGTGGTAATTCGTGTACTCCCTTTCGGGGTGTTCGTCATAGCTGAAGTCCAGCCGGCTGTATTTCTGTCCTGCCAGATAGGACACGCAGTCTATGCCGTGTATGGCGGTCGTGGTGAAGTCCTCTCCGCCCGCCCGGCCGTAGCGGCACATCTCCAGCGTTATGGAGTCTATGTGCCTGCCGCCGAGCTCCTCCCTCAGCCTGATTAGCAGGGGCATGGACCGGCGGTTGAACAGCACGGCGTTGAACGCGCCCAGCTCCTTCGCCGTGTCGACAAGCATGTCCGTCTCGTCCGTGTCTATCCCCGGCGGCTTCTCCATGATTACCGGGTAACCCATGCGCATGACTTCTGCAGTGACGCCGGATATCGTGCGCACCGGGAGCAGGATCATAACGGCGTCCGGATGCAGGGCGTCCAGCATCTCCCTGTGGTCCGCCCAGGCACTCTCGAAGCCGAATCTCTCCTTGAATCCAACAGCCTTGGCGATGCTCCTGTTGCAGCAGCCGGCCAGCTCGACTCTGCCCTCGCGCTTGAGTCGGGCGAGCGCCGGTCCGTGCGCCGCATTGGCGATGTCGCCGCAGCCGATGAGGCATACTCTCATATCAATGCTCCAATCTCAAACCGTTATGCCCAGCATCCGGCGTATCTTGTGCTCCAGCGCAAAGAGGCTGTCCACCTCCATGCGGGCGTTGCGGTTGAATGCCGCCTGGTCCGCGCTCCGGCTCTCCAGGGCGATGTCGATGCCCTCGAGCACCATGTGGTACTTGGCGCTCACGGGGTAGAGCCGCAGCTCTATCATGGCGGCCTCCGTGAGGAAGTCGGCCAGCAGCTTTGCGTTCTCCGCGTCGCTCTCGAGATGGGCTATGACCCACTTGTACAGCTCCGGGTGGAAGTTGGCCATTATGCCGTTATACCCCGCCCCGCCGTGCACCACGCTGTCGTAGAAGGTGGCGGCGTTGGCGTTGAACAGCTTGAGGCCCGTGCCCGCGGTCGCCGCCAGGCGCTCCCTTATGAGCTCATAGTCGCAGCAGGTGTCCTTGAGGAAGATGAGTTCCCCGCTCTCGGCGTACTTCTTCAAAAAGGCGGTCGGCACGAGGCGCTTGTAGGGGTGCGGGCACTCGTAGATGCCGAAGTTTATCTCGGGATAGCGGTTGAATATGTCCACCGCGTTCGCCTCGAACACGTCGTCGCCCTCGTTATACGGGTCCAGGCGGTTGCTGACCAGCACGTAGGCGTCCACGCCGGTCTTCATCATCTCTTCGATGGCCCTGTACTGCTCGCTCTTGGAGGACTGCGTGTGCCCGGAGGCGATGACCTGTATCCTGCCGTCTATGGCCTCGGCCACACAGCGGGCGAGGTCCAGCTTCTCGCTCTCCGAGAGGAACCTCATCTCGCTGGACTGGCACACGGTGAAAACGCCGTCGCAGCCGTGCCGCACATACCAGTCGCACATCTTGCCTATGCCGTCAAAGTCCAGCTTTCCGTTGTCTTTGAACGGCGTTATCATTGTCGGCCATACGCCGCTGTGAATATTGAATGACATTTTGCTTTTCCCCTTTTCCCGGCCGGTCATTTGCCCGCCGAGGCACTCCTGTTGCGCTTCACTTCGTCCGCGAGCTTCTTGATGATGGGTACGAAGATGGTAATGAGCGAGAGCGCAAAGAAGGCGACGGCTATAGGCCGGTCAAATATAGACATGAAATTGCCGTCGTTTATGAGCAGATAACGGCGGAAATTGGACTCGGTCATGGAGCCCAGGATGAAGCCTATGACCACGGAGGACATCGTAAAATCGTGCTTTATCGCAAAGTATCCGATGATGCCGCCCACGACCATGACTATCAGGTCCGTATACGTGTGGCCGTAGGAATACGTGCCGATGAAGCAGAGCGCCACGATGAGAGGCAGCAGGAAGCGCTCGGGGATGTTGACTACCTTGACCGCCCAGCGCAGGATGAGGAAGCCGATGACTATCATAAAGATGTTCGCCAGCCCCATGCCCACGAAGATCTGGTAGACCTTGCCCATCTCGGACGAGAACAGCGTCGGGCCCGGGGTGATGCCCTTTATCATCAGGGCGCCGAGCAGTATGGCGGTCGCACCGTCGCCCGGTATGCCCAGGGACAGCATCGGTATCATTGCGCCGCCGGAAACGCCGTTATTTGCGGCCTCAGGCGCCGCAACTCCCTCTATCGCGCCGTGGCCGAACTCCTCCTTGTGTTTGCGGTTGAAGCGCTTTGCCTCGTTGTAGGCTATGAAGCAGGCTATGTCGCCGCCTGTGCCGGGCACGCAGCCGATCGCCGTACCCAGCAGGCTGCTGCCGAGGATGGTGGGCATGCAGCGCTTTATGTCGCTCCGTGACGGGAACACCTTGAACTTCTGCTTGGGGTCGAAGTTGAGCTGCGTCTCCTCGTTGAGCCTCTTCTTCTTGAAGGCCTCCTCAACGTTTATCAGCACCCTGGAGAACGCAAGCAGGCCGATGAGCAGCGGGAGGAACGAGATGCCGCCCATGAGGTAATTGGAATTGAACGAGTACCTGGCCACGCCGTTTATCGGGTCGACGCCTATGCAGGTGAGCAGAAGTCCGATGACGCCGCAGATGAGGCCCTTGATGATGGACTCGGACGAGAGCGACGAGATTATGCTTATGCCGAAGAAGGCGAACGCACAGTACTCCAGCGAGGAGAACTTCAGCGCGAGCTTGGCAA
>CAUAHS010000201.1 GCA_958428885.1 uncultured Eubacteriales bacterium | reverse complement strand
GCATGGCAGCCTCCGAATACCGCGCTCAGGTAAGAGGCGGCAAGGGCGTCCGCGCCATGACCACGCGCGAGGAGGACTATGTCGAGACCGTGTTCACCGCCTCGACCCACGACTACATCCTCTTCTTCACCAACTTCGGCCGGGTCTACCGCAAGAAGGGTTATCAGATACCTGAGGCCGGCCGCAGCGCGCGCGGTACCAACATCGTGAATATCATCCCCGTCGAGCCGGGCGAGAAGGTCAGCGCCATGCTGCATGTGCGCGAGCTGGGCGACATGTACATCTTCATGGTCACGAGAAACGGCACGGTCAAGCGCCTGCCGCTGGACGCCATAAAGAACATCCGCAAGACCGGCATTCGCGCTCTCTCCATCGCCGAGGACGACGAGCTCATCACCGTCCGCCTCACGGACGGCAAGCAGAACATCCTCATCGCCACTCACGAGGGCTACGCCATCTGCTTTGACGAGAACGACGTGCGTCCCATGGGCAGGGAAGCCGCCGGTGTGCGCGGCATAAAGCTGCGTGAGGGCGACTATGTCGTCGGCGCAGGACGTGCCGGCGGCGGCACGGAGCTGCTCTCCGTCACCGAGAACGGCTACGGCAAGCGCACCCCGCTCGACGAGTATCTCCGCGGTGCGGACGGCGAGCGCCAGCCCCAGAGCCGCGGCGGCATGGGCCTCAAGAACTACAACTGCACCGAAAAAACCGGCTACGTCGCGGACGTCAAGGTCGTTCACGACGACGACGATCTGCTCATCGTGGCGGACGACGGCACCATCATCCGCACCGCTGCTTCCGGCGTCTCCATCCTCGGCAGAGCCACCCAGGGCGTGCGCATCATGCGCCCGAACCCGGGCGCCAAGGTCATCTCCGTCGCGCGCACGGACCGCGAGGAGGAGGACGGAGTCGAAGCCGAGCCATCCGAGACCCCCGAGACCGGAGAGACCGACGAATAATAATGAAAAAAGTCTGCATATACACTGACGGAGCCTGTTCGGGAAACCCGGGTCCAGGCGGCTGGGCGGCCATTCTCACCTACGGCGAAAACGAGCGCGAGCTCTCCGGTGGGGAGAAGGAGACTACGAACAACCGCATGGAGCTCTCCGCCGTCATCGCCGCGCTCGGCGCTCTCAAGCAGCCCTGCGAGGTGGAGCTCTGGACGGACTCTCAGTATATCGAAAAGGCGATAAACGAGGGCTGGCTCGCGGGCTGGAAACGCCGCGGCTGGAAGCGCAAGGGCGGTGAGCTCAAAAATATCGAGCTCTGGCAGGAGCTTGACCGCCTGCTCGCCCGGCACAAGGTCAATTTCAACTGGCTCAAGGGCCACGACGGGCACGAGTACAACGAGCGCTGCGACGCCCTCGCCGTCGCCGAAAGGGACAAATTTTCTCGCCAATGAGGTAGATTACTTGAAAGCAAAAAACCGGAACAAATTCCAAAGATCCGATCTTTCGGTGTTCTTCTCCTTCTTCCGGCCGCACCTGGGGCTCTTCGCCCTGGACATGAGCTGCGCCATAGCCGTGGCGGTCATAGACCTCGCGTTTCCGTATATCACGCGAGTATCTATGCAGACGCTGCTGCCGGAGAAGCTCTACACCACCTTTTTCGTCATCATGGCGGCCATGTTCGCCGCCTACATACTCAAGGGCGTCATGTACTACCTCATCACCGTGCTGGGCCACAAGATGGGCGTGTACATCGAGGCGGATATGCGCCACGCGGTGTTCAACCACATGCAGAAGCTCAGCTTCTCCTTCTTCGACCGCAACCGCACCGGCGTGCTCATGAGCCGCATCACCTCAGACCTCTTTGAGATAACGGAGCTCGCCCACCACGGGCCTGAGGATATCCTCATCAGCGTCCTAACCATCATCGGCTCGCTCATCGTGCTCGCGGGCATCGAGTGGCGCCTCGCTTTGGTGCTGGCCATTTGCCTGCCGCTGCTCATCATGTTCACGCTCTCCCGCCGGGTCAGCATGAAGAAGGCGAACCTCGAGGTAAAGCGCCAGACTGCGGAGATAAACGCCGCCATCGAGTCCGGCATCTCCGGCATCCGCACCGCCAAGGCCTTCGCCAACGAGGAGGCCGAGGACGAGAAATTCGTCGCCGCCAACGAGCGCTACAAGGCCGCGCGCAACCGCTATTTCAAGGCCATGGGCGGCTTCATGAGCGGCATGGAGTTCACCACCAGCGTCATGCAGGTCCTGGTCGTCGCCGCGGGCGGCGCTCTTATCATGGGCGGGCGCATGGACTATGTGGACCTCGTCACCTTCTCGCTCTACGTCTCCACCTTCGTGACCCCGGTGCGCAAGCTCGCGAGCTTTTCCGAGGTCTACATGCAGGGCACCGCGGGCTTCTCCCGCTTCCTCGAGCTCATGCGCACAGAGCCGGACGTCCAGGACGCTCCGGACGCCATCGAGCTCAAGAACGTGCGCGGCGAGGTCGAATACCGCGACGTGAGCTTTTCGTATAACGACGAGGCAGGTCCCGTGCTCGAGCACGTGTCGCTCAAGATCGCCCCGGGCGAGAAGCTGGCCGTCGTCGGCCCCTCCGGCGGCGGAAAGACCACGCTCTGCCAGCTGCTGCCGAGGTTTTACGACGTGACCGGCGGCGCCGTCCTCGTGGACGGCATAGACGTCCGGCACGTGACGCAGGAGTCGCTCCGCCGCAGCATAGGCATCATCCAGCAAGACGTGTTCATCTTCGCCGGCACCATCCGCGAGAACATCCGCTACGGCCGCCCGGACGCCACGGACGCCGAGGTCGTCGCCGCCGCCGTGCGTGCGGAGATACACCAGGAGATCATGGCCATGCCGGACGGCTACGACAGCTACGTCGGCGAGCGCGGCGTCATGCTCTCCGGCGGACAGAAACAGCGGCTCTCCATCGCGCGCGTGTTCCTCAAGAACCCGCCCATCCTGGTAATGGACGAGGCGACCAGCGCGCTGGACACGGTAACGGAGCAGCGCATCCAGGCCTCTCTCGACGAGCTGGCCGTGGGCAGGACAAGCATAATAATAGCGCACCGGCTCTCCACGATACACGGTGCGGACAGGATAGCGGTAATAGAGGACGAGCGCGTCCAGGAGCTGGGCACGCACGAGGAGCTGATGGCCAAAAACGGCGTTTATGCCGGCCTCTACCGGGCACAGACATTTACGGAGGATAATGATGTATGAGATAAAACGCGGCGGCCACGCCGACATGAAGCGGATATACCCCATGATGGAGTACGACTTCAAGGACTGGGAGCGGCCGAGTCTCGTCGAGTTTCAGCTGGCGCTCATCAAGGGTGCGGAGCTGCTGCTTTTGAAGGACGAAAACGGCTTTGAGGCGGGTTACGCCCTCATGCTGCGTGACCGCGCACATCGTTATGCCCTGCTCGGGTGGCTGGGTGTGTATCCGACGGTCCGCGGCGGCGGCATCGGTGCGCAGTTCCTGGAGCAGATAAAGGCGCGGTACGCGAGGTACGAGTGCACCTTCCTCGAGGTCACGGAGTATCCGGCGCTCGAAAAGGCACGGCGGCTTGTGGAGTTCTACCGGCGCCACGGCTGGCAGGAGACCGGCGTCCCCTACGCCATAGGCGGGCGGGACACCCTGCTGATGCATCTTGGCAGCGCCCCCCAGCGCGCCGACCTGAAGGCGGTCATTGAGGCTGTGTACGCCCCGCTGTACGGACCGCTGGCTTTCAGAAAGAACATAAGCGTCGAATAAAAAAGAGCCCGAAAGGGCTCTTTTTTTGCGCTTTCTCGCGTGCGCCGTTGCTGCATATACCGTACCTTCGCAGCGCGCAACGCGCGCGTTTGAAAGTTTCGTCCACCTTTTCAAAGGTGGTGGAGTCCAGAGGCAAAGCCTCTGGTCGCGCTCCGCAGAGCGCGAAACTCTCC
>CAUAHS010000200.1 GCA_958428885.1 uncultured Eubacteriales bacterium | reverse complement strand
TGACAACATCGGCTTCAGAGGCTGCGACCAGCACTTCATCGACTGCGTGCGCTCGCGCCAGAAACCGCTGACATCCGCAGAGGACGCGTTCAAGACCCATGAACTCATGGACAGGATACTTCGCTGCGCCGGATTGCCGGATCTATCTGAGGATTGGAGTAAATAAAAGATGAAACCTGCCGGACATACAATGTCGACTCCTGAGTTCACGGTCGAGGAAGCACTTGAGTTTTTCACCTCCATAGGCCTGAAGGGTGCGGAGGTGGTCGTCCAGACCGGCTATAAGAGCGGAATACCCTATGAGGCCGATGACGGTTACATACTCTCTCTGAAGAAGAAGGCCGAAAGCCTGGGGATACAGATAGTCGCGCTCACTCCATATCTGAGCGACTACAACTCCCTGGACGAGGAGCTGCGCCTGAGCGAATGCCGCGGACTCAAGCGCGTCATAGACATGGCGGCCATGCTGGGTGCGGACAGCATAAGGATCTACGGCGGCTCGTTCAAGGACGACGAGACCGACGAGACGGGAGAGAAGCTCGCCCAGCTTGTGAAGTCGCTGCGGGACTGCGGCGACCACGCCCAGAAATACGGCATCAAGCTCTCCATCGAGAACCACTTCGGCACGATGGCCACCACCGCCAAAAAGACGATGAAGGTCATCAATGCCGTAGACCACCCCGCCGTGGGCGTGCTGTACGACCAGGCGAACCTGGCCTTCTTCCCCGCCGAGGAGTATAAGGAGGCCATAGACCTGCAAAAGGGGCACATCACCTGGGTGCATGTCAAGGACCTGGTCTACCGCGGGGGCAAGCCGCAGCAGTTCAGGTCGGACAGCGTGTCGCACATCTCGGAGGAGATACGTACCGTTTACAGCCGCTTCCCCGGCGACGGCATCCTCGACTGGCCGGCCATTCTCAGATATCTGAGGGATACGGACGGCTACGACGGCTGGCTCTCCCTCGAATACGAAAGGCGCTGGGGCAAGACGGACCTGCCCCCCGCGACGGAGGGACTGCCCGTCTGCGTGGAGAGACTGAACACCTGGCTCAGGGAACTGAACGAGCAGTAAAGGAGTAGGGCAATGAGCGTCAAAGAATTCATTGAAGAGAAAAAGGTCATAGCGATAGCCCGCAGACTGTACGGAGAGGACCTGCTCAAGCTGTCGGACGCCCTGCTCGAGGGCGGCGTCTGCCTCCTGGAGTGCACCTTCGACCAGGCGGACAAGGACTACATAGCCAAGACCTCGGAGGCGATAAGCTCGCTTTGCAGCAGGCACGGGGACCGGCTGCTCGCCGGCGCCGGCACGGTCCTGACGACCGAACAGGTGGAAGCGGCCTTCAAGGCCGGAGCCAAGTACATCATATCCCCGAACGTCAACGAGAGCGTCATAAAGCGCACCAAGGAGCTGGGGATGGTGTCCATCCCCGGAGCCATGACGCCGACGGAGATACTGGCGGCCCACTATGCCGGGGCGGACTTTGTAAAGCTCTTTCCCGCCACGACCCTGGGCTTCAAATACATAAAGGACATCCTCGCCCCCATCAGCCACGTGAAGCTTGTGGCCACGGGAGGAGTGAACGAAGAAAACTTCGGCGAATACCTCAAGCTCGGTTTCGTCGGTGCGGGCATCAGCGGCCGCCTGACGGACAAGAAACTCATTGCCGAGGGCAACTGGGCGGAGTTCACGAGGCGTGCCGGGGTCTTTGCCGCCATGGCCGGGGAGAACAGCAAATGACAAAGAGATTCATAGGTTTTGGAGAGCTTCTGGTGAGGCTCGCACCTGCCGGATATCTGCGTTTCCCGCAGGCCGACAGCTTTACCGTGAACTACACCGGCGCAGAGGGAAACATGGCCATCGCCCTCTCCTACATGGGCGTGCCGTCCACGCTGGTCACAAAGCTGCCGGACAATGACATAGGCAGATGCGCCATGCGCAAGCTGGCCATGTACGGTGTGGATACCTCGCGGATAGTGTGGGGCGGGGACAGGATAGGCGTGTACTATCTGGAAAGGGGCGCCTCGCAGCGTCCGTCCAAGATAATCTACGACCGCCGTGACTCCGCGATAGCGAAAGCGGAGCCTTCGGAGTTCGACTGGGACGAGATATTCTCCGGTGATGCGGGCTGGTTCCATTTCACCGGCATAACCGCCGGACTGA
The DNA here is from genome assembly GCA_958428885.1 of uncultured Eubacteriales bacterium. Taxonomy (GTDB): domain Bacteria; phylum Bacillota; class Clostridia; order Oscillospirales; family Oscillospiraceae; genus Scatomorpha. Next base: position 1,739 of record CAUAHS010000200.1, on the reverse strand, counting down.
GCGAGAGCTCGGCTGAGAGCTGCCGCCGGGCCTGCATAGCCGCAAAAAAGTACGGCGTAACGGTCAGCTGCGACCTCAATTACCGCAAATACCTCTGGTCCCCGGAGCAGGCGAGGGCGGTAATGAGGCCCATGATGGAGTACGTCGACGTGCTCATCGCCAACGAGGAGGACAGCGAGAAGGTGCTCGGCATCTCCGCCGAGGGCGCCGACGTTGAGAAGGGCATCGTGTCCGCGGAAAGCTATTCCGCCCTTGCCGCGAGGCTGACGGAGGAATTCGGCTTCAAGAAGGTGGCCATAACCCTGAGAGGCTCCATATCGGCGTCCGTGAACGACTGGTCCGGGGTTTTGTACTCCGACGGCCGGACCTGCGTCTCCAGGAAATACACCATCCAGCTGGTGGACCGCGTCGGCGGAGGCGACTCGTTCGCATCCGGCCTTATCTACGGCTTCCTGAACGGCATGAACGACAGGGATGCGCTTGAATACGCGGTGGCGGCCTCGTGCCTGAAGCAGACCATGGAGTTCGATTTCAACCTCTCAACAGTGGAGGAAGTCAAAAACCTGATGAACGGCAACGCCTCCGGGCGTGTGCAGAGATAAGAAGCGCCCCCGCCGGGCTACGGCGGGGGCGTTGTCTTGCGTCAGCGTCGTCATGGCCGCATGTTTTTGGAGGTAGAATCGCGTATGACTATCTCGTGCGGGAAAACGATCTCCTTGGAGATGGTGTTGATGTCCTCCATCTTCTCCAGCAGCAGCTTGAACGCGCTCTCGCCAAGCTGATATCCGGGCTGGGATACAGTGGTGAGGGAGGGGGTCACGAACTGTGCAAACTCGATGTTGTCGAAGCCCATGATGTCGATCTCCTCGCCGACTTTGAAGCCGAGGTCGGTGAGGTGCTTGAGGGCGGGAATGGCATAGGTGTCGGAAAAAGAGAATACCGCAGTGGGCGGGTCGGGCCTCTTCATGAGCTCCTCCACAAGTTCTGCGGCGTTTTTCTTGCCGGAACAGCGCAGGATCATGTCCTCCGGCAGCTCAAGTCCGGCGCCGAACATGGCCGCCCGGCAGCCCCTCTCGCGCTCGGCGTTGAAAGCAAGCGGCTGCATGTCGCTCAGCAGGGCTATGCGCCTGTGCCCGAGGCCGATGAGGTAGTCAATCGCCTCACGTGCCGCCTCAAAGTCGTTTATCCCGGCACGACTGACCTTGGAGGTGCCGGTGGTGCCTATGCAGACCACGGGATAGTTCTTGCTGTATGACTCGATGGTTTTCGCGTCGATAGAGGGGTAGAACAAAACCATTCCGTCGACCACCTTGGACATAAGCCGGTCGAGATAGGATTTCTCTTTTTTGACATCTCGGTCGGACACCACAAAGGTCAGCGAGTAGCCGTTTTGATCCGCCGTGTCGGACAGACCTTCGATCACCCTGGAAAAGAAGGGGTTGGTAATCGTAGGCAGGACGGCCAGCAGCTGGTATGTCTTGTTCTGACGCAGATTTTTTCCGGCAAAATTTGGGCGATAATCGTTTTCCGCGATTACTTTCTGCACTCTTTTCCTCGTCGCGGGGCTCACGTGCATGTCATTATTGATGACGCGCGAAACCGTTGCAACAGAAGTATTTGCCAGTTTTGCTATATCTTCGATAGTCATCAAAGGACTCCCAAAACAAGAATTTTTATATACATTAAGAATATCAGCTGCAATGGTTTGTGTCAAGTTTCTGCCACAATCGGCGCTGATA
>CAUAHS010000199.1 GCA_958428885.1 uncultured Eubacteriales bacterium | reverse complement strand
CCTCGAACTTCGGGTTCATGGTGAAGTAGGGCTTGTCCCACTCGCCCAGGCAGCCGAGGCGCTTGAAGGCGTCACGCTGGACGTTGACATAGTGCAGCGCGAACTCGTGGCAGGCGGTGCGGAACTCGGCGGTGGTCATTTCCTTGTGGTTGAGCTTCTGCTCTTTTATGATGGCGCTCTCGATGGGCATGCCGTGGTTGTCCCAGCCGGGGTAGTAGATGGCCTGCCAGCCGGACATGGACTTATAGCGGGTGATGAAGTCCTTTATGCACTTGTTGAGCGCGGTGCCCATGTGGATGGCGCCGTTGGAGAACGGAGGTCCGTCGTGGAGGTCGAAGATGGGCCTGCCCTCGGTGCGCTTGAGCATCTCGTGGTAGAGGTCCATGTCGTACCACTGCTTGAGCATATCCGGCTCGCGCTTGGGCAGCGCAGCGCGCATGGGGAACTCGGTTTTCGGCAGATTGACCGTGGAATTGTAGTCCTGAGCCATATTTGTTTTTCTCTCCTTATATTGAAGCTGACGTATAAACATGTTAAGGGGCAGCGCACCAGGCGCCGCCCCGTCGTTATCCGGTCTTATCAGTTGCCGCCCATGTTGAAAAGGCGGGTCATGTCGTCCGGTGTGATGGTCTGTCTTGGGGCGCGCTCGTTCATGACAGGGCTTATGTCTATCTCGGGAGCGGGCTCATCCGGTATTCGGGCGACAGAGGCTTCTATGCTTTTGACAGTGGCGTCCACAGCCTCCTCCGAAGCGGGGGCGGCGGGCATGGCAGAGGCGTTGCCTTCGAGGTAGTCGAGCTGGCGCTTGCAGAGAGAGCGCGCGTCGTCGAGGAAGCGGGCAAGGGACTCGCGGGCTTCCTTCAGCTTGGCCTCTTCGCGCTTGGTGTCGGCCTTGAGACTGTCGAGGCTGCGGGACGCGGTGGCCTGAGCGTCGGCAATGAGCTTATCCGCGCGTGCGCGGGCCTCCGACTCTATCTGAGCGGAGAGCTTCTGCGCCGAGAGCAGAGTCATGCGCATGGCATCCTCGCTGGCGCGGTATTCCTCGATCTTGTCAACGAGGACCTTCATCTTGGCCTTGAGCGTGGCGCTCTCGCGCTGGGCGGACTCGAGCTCCGTGGCCATCTCCTCCATGAAGTCGTCCACGCTGCCCATGTCGTAGCCGCCGAAAACGGCCTTCTCAAAGATCTTCTCCCTGATGTCCTGAGGAGTCATATCGGTATCCCCTTCCCTGTAATGGAGTTTATCCCGTTTGTATGCGTTCTATATATGTAGGGCGGAAAAGGCGCTCAGAAGCTGAGCCCGCCGCTCTCTATCTGGCTCATCATCTCGCCGGTGATGTTGACGCCGCTGGGCGTAACGAGGTATATGCCGCCCGATATTCGGCTGAGCGTGCCGCCGAGGGCATAGGCCACGCCGGAGAGGAAGTCTATGACGCGCCTTGCCGTGACCTTGTCGGCGCCGCCGAGGTCGAGGACTATCGTCCTGCCCCCTGCAAAGCTGTCCGCGATCCCGGCGGCGTCCGCAAACTCTGCGGGCTTTGCAAGCATCAGACCCTGGCCTCCGCCGGAGGAGGGCTGGTGCTGCTGTGCCGGAACCTCGGTCTGCTTGGGCTGGGCGCGGTGTTCCTTGTCACGGCGGGGGAGGCGGAATGAGGGCTTCGGCAGGCCGTAATTCGCGGGCTCGGCGTCCTCCTCATCCGTGAAGAAGCTCTCACGCCGCTCCGGCACTATCGGGGGGCCTGGCTGCTCCTCCTCCGGCGTGCCGCGGTCGAAAAATTCGTCCTCGTCGTCGTAGGGGTGGGCCAGCTTTTTAATTTCGTCGAAAAATCCCATCTGCCTGTCTCTCCTCAGCGGCCTGTGCCGTAGTCCCGGGCGCCAAAGATGGCGGAGCCGACGCGCACCATGTTCGCGCCCTCCGCTATCGCGTCCTCAAAATCGCCGCTCATACCCATTGATAAAAAGTCCATAGACGTATTATCGTATTTTTTCCCGCCGATGTCAACAAAAAGCTCTCTCATCCTGGCAAAATAAGGCCGGTTCGCGCCCGGAGCGGCCGAAATCGGCGGTATGGACATCAATCCGCGCACTCTCAGGCCCTCCAGAGCCGCCGCAAAGTCCAAAAGCTCCGGCAGGCGCTCCGGCTCAACGCCGCTTTTTGACAGCTCGCCGGCGATGTTCACCTCCAGCAGCACGTCCTGCACCACGCCGAGCTTCTTCGCCCGCGCGTCTATGTCGCCGAGCAGCTCTATCGAGTCCACGGACTCGATGAGGTCCACGCTCCCGACGAGGTATTTGACCTTGTTGCGCGGCAAATGGCCGATGAAGTGCAGCGCCGCACCGTCGTAGGCGTGCGCCTCGCGCTTTTCCACAAGCTCCTGCACCCGGTTTTCGCCGCAGGCGTCCACGCCGGCGGCCACAGCCTCGCGGACCCGGTCCGCGTCGTTCATCTTGCTCGCAGCCACGAGCAGCACCCGGCGCCCTCCGGCGGCGGCCTCCATCCGCTCCCGAACCCGGGCGACGTTTTCCGCAATACTACCCATGTTCTATATCTCCTTTCATGGGTCCGGACCTCCGCCGTCAAGGCTGAGGCAGGCCTCGCAGAATCTCAGCTCCAGAGCCGCATCCATGGCCTCCGTGCTCGAGAGCACGACGGCAGAGCGGCCGCCCTCCGGCTCGCTCACGCTCTCGACCCGGGCGCTCACCTCGAGTCCCGGCAGCGCGAGCGTCACGCGGTCCCCCGGCTCGAGCGCAGCGGCGTATTTCGAGGCCAGAGGCGCGGCAAAATACCAGCGCCAGCCGCTAACGAGGCGCAGGCTGTCCGTGTCCGTCTCCTCCGGCTCCGTGCGCAGCAGCTCCGTGAGCCCAGGGACCGTCAGGTCCTCCAGCAGCTCGGGCGCAAGGCGTTCCAACCCGTCGGTTTTGGACGAGACCAGCCCCGCCGAGGGGGCGCAAAGCTCCTCCGCTCCGCCGCCTTCCGGCAGGGCGGCCAGCTCCGAGAGCAGCCGTGCCGCACGCAGCTCGCGAGACGTGCCGAAGAGCGCGTCGCCCAGCTCCTGGGCGCCCGTGAGCAGCCCGGCGCAGTCTCCGGAGGCCCGGGCGGCCGAGAGCGCCGCCAGAGCGCCGTCCGGCTCCGGCTCCACACCGGAAACGGCGTCGGCCAGCTCCGAACTCAGGCGCAGCCTTGTCCGCGCGGTCTCGATTGCCGCAGGCTCGTCCGAGACAAGGGCTATCGCCTCCCCCGCCGCAGCCCGCTCGCCGTCGGCCAGGAGCGGCAGCATGTATTCGCCTTCGCCCCGCAGGACGGACTCCTGCCTTATCACCACGCCGTCGACCTCCACCGTCACTGGTTCCGCCGTCGCGGTGGGCTCCGGCGTGGGCAGGGCGGGACTCTCCTCGCCCAGCAGCGGGCGCAGTCCGAGGTAGGCCGCCGCCGCCAGCAGCAGCACGGCGAGGGCCAGACCCGTGAAGAGATTTGTCCGCTTCAGGGCCTTATGTATCCGCCTGACCGGCTTCGCCTATGTTCAGCGGCCTGGCCGGGGCGATGGTCGAGATCGCGTGCTTGTAGATGAGCTGCTGCTTGCCGTCCGAATCGAGCACGACGGTGAAGCTGTCGAAGGCGCGCAATACGCCGCGAAGTTGAAAGCCGTTCATGAGGAACAGCGTCAGCGGCACGTGTTCGGCCCTCGCACGGCAGAGGAAGGTGTCCTGCAGGTTCTTTGTCTTTTCCATATCTCGCTCCTTGCCGGAGCGGTGGATTTACATAATATCATATTTTGCCGCTCCGTAAAATAGTAAATTTGTACAAAACGCGGCCCTCACCGCGCCTTGTACGCGAGTATCATATACCGCAGCGGAGCAGATATTCTGTCGAATCCCGGACGGCGGACGCAAAATCGGGTTTGCCCTGCCAGTCGATGCGCAGCGCGCCCTCACGCCGGCGCAGCCAGGTGAGCTGGCGCTTTGCATAGCGCCGGGTTTCGCGCTTTATCGTCTCTAT
>CAUAHS010000198.1 GCA_958428885.1 uncultured Eubacteriales bacterium | reverse complement strand
CGCCGCGGGCTACTTCGCCCAGGGCGTCACCAGCGTCACCGTCGGCCTCGATATCAGCATGATGATAGAAGGCGTGCAGAAGGTGGCCGACACGGCCTTCGGAAAATAAAACGCGGGAGGTGGGCAGATGGTATCGCGCATACGCTCGCTCGGGATAAGGGGCATCGGCGGCTACGAGGTGTCCGTCGAGTGCTCGCCCGCCCAGGGCCTGCCGGAGTTCCAGATCGTCGGCCTGCCGGACACCGCCGTCCGGGAGGCGCGTGACCGGGTGCGTGCGGCGATCAAAAACTCGGGGCTCAAGTTCCCCGTCTCACGCCTCACCGTGAACCTCGCCCCCGCGGACACGCGGAAAAACGGCACGGTGTACGATTTGCCCGTGCTGCTCGGCATCCTAGCCGCCACGGGTGAGATAAAGGAGCCGCCCGCCGACTGCGCCTTCTTCGGCGAGCTGTCGCTGGCGGGGGAGCTCCGGCCCGTGCGCGGTGCCCTGCCCATGGCCTTCGCCGCCCAGCGCGCGGGGATAAAGCGCCTCTTCGTCCCGGCGGACAACGCGCCGGAGGCGGCGTTCGCCTCGGAGCTCGAGGTCTACGGCGTGCAGAGCGTGACGGAGCTCCTGGAGTTCTTCCGGGGACAGCGGGAGATAGAGCCCGCCCCGCCCCCGAGGATAGAGCGCACGGCGCAGCGCCTGCCGGACTTCTCCGAGGTCAAGGGCCAGGCGAACGTCAAGCGCGCGCTCGAGGTCGCCGCCGCGGGCGGACACAACATCCTCATGGTCGGCCCTCCCGGCGCCGGCAAGAGCATGCTCGCAAAGCGCATGGTCTCCATCCTCCCGGACATGAGCCGAGAGGAGATGATAGAGACCACGGAGATACACTCCGTCAGCGGCCTCACCAGCCGGAGCCGCCCCATCGTGGACACCCGCCCCTTCCGTGCGCCGCACCACACCACCTCGGCGGCGGCGCTCTCGGGCGGGGCACAGCTCCAGCCGGGGGAGATGAGCCTTGCGCACAACGGGGTGCTGTTTTTGGACGAGCTGCCGGAGTTCCACCGCGACGTGCGTGAGGCTCTGCGCCAGCCGCTGGAGGACGGCGTCGTCACCGTCTCGCGTGCGGCGGGCACCGTGACGTACCCGAGCCGGTTCATGCTCGTGTGCGCCATGAACCCCTGCAAATGCGGCTGGTACGGCCACCCCTCACGGCGCTGCACCTGCTCGGAGGCGGAGATAAGGCGCTATCACGCGCGCGTGTCCGGTCCGCTGCTCGACAGGATAGACATCATGGTCGAGGTCCCGGCGCTCGACTACGCCGAGCTCTCCGGCAAGGCGGAGTCCGAGCCCTCGAGCGAGATAAAAAAGCGCGTGGACGCCGCCCGAGCCCGCCAGCGCTCCCGCCTCGCCGGCACCGGCGCCGACTGCAACGCCCACATGGGCCCGCGCGAGCTCGAGAGCGGCTGCGCCCTCAGCGCCGAGTGCTCCCGCCTCATGGAAAACGCCTATAACGCCATGGGCCTCACCGCGAGGAGCTACGACCGCATCCTGAGAGTCGCCCGCACCATAGCCGACCTCGCCGGCTCGGACGCCATCCAGCCCGCCCACCTCGCCGAGGCCATCCAGTACCGCACCTGGGACTTCCGGCTGGAGGACTGAGAAGGGTGGGGCCGTGAGCCAAATTCATTATAAAATTGGAAAAATAAAGCAGTCGCTCATGCGGCTGCTTTTGATTATTTGAATTGGGATATGAGGTTGGAGAGCAGCGCTTTCTGCTCGGGGGAAAGGGCAGACCAGCGCTTGAAGAAGTCATATTGTTCCTCTGTCAATTCCACGAGGCAGCCCTCCGCAAAAAACTGCGAGAGGGTAATGCCGAAGCTTTTGCAGATGTTTTCAAGCGACGCAATGCTGGGCTGGTAGTTGCGGTTGAATATATTTGAGATGGTGGACTGCGAGACCCCGCACTCCTTGGCAAGCCGGTATTCCGACCATCCCCGCTCGTCCATCATCCGTCGAATACGCTCTTGGGTATTAATTGATATCACCACCATGAGCATATTATAGTTTACAATTGTAAAGTAATATACCCCCCAAACTATTGACAATACTTTACAATTAGGTTATATTACATATGATACCAAATGGTGCCGATGGCGCAGATAGTATTTTGGGGGCCTGTGTATGAAAAAGAGATTATTTTTTTGTTTGCTTGTGGTTTTGATGTTTAACTCACTGCTCGTGACAGGCGCAAATGCAGACGATGGTGACACTTTAGAAGAAACCGAAGAGATTTACTGCGACGCAACGATAGACTCGTCAAATGAGAATGGAAGGTGGATATATCCTGACCACCCAAAGAACGCGCGATATACCATATCAATAGAAACCCATGAGATTTCAGATGTTAAACCATATGTTTATGACATAAGCACCGGAAAAAACATAGGGACGGTCGATGATGGTACCAGAGTACTGCTCAGGCTGAATCATAGTTTTGTCAACAAGGATGATCCATCTCAAAAGCTATTGTACATAAAGACGCCCACAATATCTGGCTACATACTCAGCGAATATGTAGTACCGGACAAAACACTACAGGAGATTTTTGTAGAAAAGGCATTATCTTACTCCGGAATGACAAATTCCGAAATATGTGCGTTAGGCCTAAATCTTGTTCAAAAAAACTGGTGTGCCAGTTTTGTCGGATGCGTAGCAGAAGTGTGTGGCTTAAGTGAGGCTATACCATATAGCGCGGGTGTGCGTCAACTCTACAATCAGATAATAAAAGCAGGCGGAACTATTATTACGGATTATTCAGATGTGCAAATTGGCGACATAGTATTCATGAATAGTTTTGGTCATGTTGGTATAATTTGCTCAGTAGATGAAACGTCGTTTAGCCTGGTTCACGGGAATTGGCACACAAGACCAAACTGGAAATATTCATGCGTCTGTTCGCCAATAGCCTGTAAATACAGATCTAACAATGACTGTAAAAACGGAGTGTACTTTTTGCTGAATGGACAGAGCACGCAGGGACAATCACTCACAGCAGTTGTAAGGCCTGATTGGGACACCTGTAATGATGTAATTGGAGCAGCGCAAACGAAATTTGAAGCTCACTGCCCGATAGATATAGAAATAAGCTACAATGGAGAACGCCTGAGTACGCGTGAAAACATCTTAAGTTGCTCTTTTGGAACAATAAGCAAGAACAATGACGGATCATTTACCGCGTTGTTAGATTACAATGCAAATTATAACATTACAATAACCGGAAATGGCGATGGAGAAGCGAGCTTCAGCACTACATATCTTGACTCAAGTGGAGAAATAATATCCAGTTCTTCAATTACGAATGTTCCCATTACTACGTCAACAGTCCTCAAAACGTCACCTCTAATTGCCAACAACGGGTTAGAGCTGTATTCAATATCACAAAACACGCAGGAAATTACTATGGCGTGGCGAGCAGAGGCCAATAGCTCCTCGTCGTCGAGAGATGCAGAACTCGAAGATTATTTTACACGGGAAGCTGAAAACGATTTTGTTAGCGATGACATAGGCGGCGATGATGTTCCTGGAGGCAGCGATGACCTTGATGGAGAAAACAAGCCGGATTCTGATATCCAATTTTCTGAAGAAATTCATGAGATAGCTATCGCAAGCTCAATTAATGGAAGTGTGACCGTAAGCCTCTCCAACGCGAGCGCGGGCGCGGTGATAACGCTGACCGTCACGCCCGACGAGGGATATGTGCTCGCCTACGTCACGGTCGACGGGCAGCGCATTTCCGGCAGCAGCTTCACTATGCCGGGGCACGCCGTCACCGTCTCCGCGGTGTTCGTCCGCGCGGGGCTGCCCTTCACGGACGTGGCTTACGGCGACTGGTTCTATGACGAGGTCGCCTACGTCTACGCAAACGGCCTCATGGAGGGCGTCTCCGACACCGCCTTTGAGCCGGGCGGCGGCATGACCCGCGCGATGGTCTGGGCCATCCTCGCCCGCATCGACGGCG
>CAUAHS010000197.1 GCA_958428885.1 uncultured Eubacteriales bacterium | reverse complement strand
CCTCCTTCCAGGAGACGACCAAGGTCCTCACCGAGGCCGCCATCAAGGGCAAGGTCGACCACCTCGTCGGCCTCAAGGAGAACGTCATCATCGGCAAGCTCATCCCCGCCGGCTCCGGCCTGTCCGTCTACCGCAACTTCGTCTCCGAGACGGACGAGGAGAAGGAGTCCGCTCCGGAGGAGTACGTCGACCTCTCCGTCCTCGTGAACCGCTCCAACGCGCTGTAAAATTTATCCGCAGCGGACCCGGAAAGTCATATTCCGGGTCCGCTTTTCATAAACTTAATCTTTCTGTAACAAGACTGCGATTGTTTAGGTAACATTTATCCGCTATTATAGGTCCTGCAAGCAAGGGTTTCTTCTTTTTCATTTCATGATCCTCTTTTTAGCCGCGCGGAACAACTCCGCGCGGCTCTCCTTTTGCGGAGAAAAAATGCTTGCATTGAAAGCGGGTATATGGTAATATACTAATGTTAGTTATGTAGTTTTCGTTTGAGTGGGTCCCGCCCACTCTTTTTGTTGGAATAAAATAAACTGTCAGAATGTGGCAAAGGAGCGCGCGATGAGCAAGATCACGGATACCGTCCTGGCTCTGGCGCAGCCGGTGGTGGAAGCCGAGGGCTGCGAGATCTGGGACGTCGAATATGTCAAGGAGGCCGGGGCCTGGTACCTGAGGGTGTATATAGACAAGGCCGGCGGCGTCTCGATAGACGACTGCGAGGCGGTCTCCCGCGCTCTCGACCCGGTGCTGGACGAGGCGGACCCCATCCCGACGAGCTATATCTTCGAGGTCTCGTCGGCGGGCGTGGAGCGGGAGCTCAAGCGACCCAGGGACTTTGAAAAGTTCATGGGCTCGCAGGTCGAGGTCCGGCACTATCAGCCCGTGGAGGGCGCAAAGTCGCACACGGGCACTCTCCGCGGCTATGCGGACGGCGCCGTCACCATAGTGATAAACGGCGTGGAGAAGACTTACCAAAAAGCGCAGGTCGCCCAGGTGCGGCTGAGCGTGATGATATGACAGAAGGGGCGCTTTAAAGATGAACGCAGAATTCTTCGCCGCGGTGGAGGACATTGAAAAAGAAAAGGGCATTCCCCGCGAGTACATGTACGAAAAGATCCAGCAGGCCATGCTGGCCGCCTTCCGCAAGGACAACCCGGAATACGGAGAGAACGTGGAGGTCATACTCGACGAGGACAAAAAGCGCATAGAGCTGGTCATCAACAAGACCGTCGTCGCCGACGTGGAGGAGCCCACCGAGGAGATCGACCTCGAGAACGCGCACAAGTTCTCCAAGAAGGCGAAGATAGGCGACGTCATCGCCATCCCCGTGGAGACGAAGAAATTCGGCCGCATCGCCGCCCAGGCCGCAAAGCAGGTCATCATCCAGGGCATCCGCGAGGCCGAGCGCAGCATCATCTATGACGAGTTCACGTCCAAGGAGCACGAGATACTCACCGGCGTGGTCTCCCGCATAGAGCCGCGCACGGGCGGGGTGTCCATCAAGATAAGCTCCAACTCCGAGTTCACGGAGGCCATGCTCTCCGCCAGCGAGCGGATAAAGGGCGAGGAGCTGCACGAGGGAGACCGCATCAAGGTCTACGTTGTGGAGGTCCGCAAGTCCACCCGTGGCCCGCAGGTGCTCATCTCGAGAACGCACCCCGGCCTGGTCAAGCGCCTCTTCGAGCTCGAGGTACCCGAGATCTTCGACGGCACCGTGGAGATAAAGTCCATCGCCCGCGAGGCAGGCAGCCGCACGAAGATGGCCGTCTGGAGCGACGACCCGGCGGTGGACCCCATCGGCGCCTGCGTCGGCCCCCGCGGCGGACGTGTCGCCAGCATCGTCGAGGAGCTCGGCGGCGAGAAGATAGACATAGTCAAGTACAGCGAGTCGCCCGAGGAGTACGTCGCCGCCGCCCTGGCTCCGGCCGAGGTCCTGAGCGTGACGCTGCTCGACGAGGGCAAGAGCTGCAGGGTCGTGGTCCCGGAGAGCCAGCTCTCGCTGGCCATAGGCAAGGAGGGCCAGAACGCCCGCCTGGCCGCCAAGCTGACGGGCTACAAGATAGACATCAAGTCCGACGCCGAGGCCTGAGCCCGGCTATATGAAGGAGGAGCGGCGCCGTGCAGAAGAAAATACCCATGCGGCAATGCCTTGGCTGCCGCGAGATGAAGCCGAAGCGGGAGCTTTTGCGCGTTGTGCGCTCGCCGGAGGGCGAGGTCGCCTTTGACGCGCGCGGCAAACTGCCGGGCAGGGGAGCCTATGTGTGCCCGAACCCGGACTGCTTCAAAAAGGCGGTAAAGACCCGTGCGCTCGACCGGGCGCTTGAGGTCAAGATACCGGTCGAAGTTATGGAGAGGCTCGCGGGCCTTCTGGAGGAGACGCAAGACGGACAGAGCTCTTAATTATCTCGGCCTGATGCGAAGGGCCGGCAAAATAGACTTGGGCGAGACGGCCACGGGCGCTGCGGTGAGAGCCGGACGGGCGAGGCTGCTGCTCCTGGCGGCGGACGCCTCCGAAAACGCGCAAAAGCGGGCGGAGGGCTATCTCTACGGGCACAGGACGCTGCTGGTGCCGCTGCCGTACGACAAGGCGCAGCTCTCGGAGCTGCTCGGCAAGACCGGCTGCAGCATGGCTGCGTGTACGGACTTCGGGCTCTCGTCCGCGTTCCTTGCGGCGCTGGCCGAGGCTGCGCCGGACAAATACGGACAGCTTGCCGAAGAGATGGAGCGTCGCGCCGACAAGGCTGCGAGACGTAAGGCCGCAGGGCCAAAAAGGAAACCGGGGAGGGAACACCATGAGTAGTTTTGAAAAGTACAGGGTGCATGAGCTGGCAAAGGACTTCGGCATGACCTCAAAGGCCATAACCGAGATCCTCACCAAATACGCCACCACGCCCAAGAATCATATGCAGGTGCTGGAGGATCCGGAGCTCTCCCTAGTTTTCGAGTATCTGACGCAGCAGAACCAGTGCGCGACGATGGAGGACCTCTTCAAAGTTCCGGAGTCCAAGCCCGCGGCGAAGAAACCGGAGCCCCAGGCGGAGCAGGCCGGACAGCAGACTCAGCCCCAGACCGCTCAGGCTCAGGGCAAGCAGCCGCAGCAGGCGCAGCAGGCAAAGCCCCAGCAGGCTCAGCAGGCGCCCGGCGCCCAGCAGCAGCCGCAGCAGAGCGCTCCGGCCAAGGAGGCAAAGCCCCATGTCCCGCGCCAGGTGCCCGAGAAGCGCGTCATCGACACGCGCGGCGGCGGCAATGTGAACCTCGGCAAGTATGACGAGCGCTTTGATCGCCTCGCCGGCGCCCACGCGGGCGACAACGTCAAGCGCGGCAAGGAGAAGTTCCAGAACAAGCAGAAGCAGCGCCAGCAGCAGGCCGCCGCCAGCGCCAAGCGCCGTGCCGAAGAGCGCGAGCGCATGCAGAAGCTGCAGTTCGAGATAGCCAAGAAGGCCCAGCTCAAGGTACAGATCCCCGACACCATCGGCGTGGGCGAGCTGGCCTCCAGAATGAAAAAGACGGGCGCCGAGGTCGTCCGCGCCCTCATCAAGAACGGCGTAATGGCCTCGCTTTCGGACATAATAGACTACGACACCGCGGCACTTGTCGCCATGGAGCTCGGCTGCAAGGTCGAGCACGAGGTCGTCGTGACCGTCGAGGAGAAGCTCATAGACGACAGCGAGGATAAGCCGGAGGACCTCGTTCCCCGTGCGCCGGTCGTCGTCGTCATGGGCCACGTCGACCACGGCAAGACCAGCCTGCTGGACTATATCCGCAACGCGCACGTCGCGGCGGGTGAGGCCGGCGGCATCACCCAGCACATCGGCGCCTATACCGTGAACGTCAAGGGCAGCCCGATAACCTTCCTGGACACCCCGGGCCATGAGGCCTTCACCTCCATGCGTGCCCGCGGCGCTTCCGTTACGGATATCGCCATCCTCGTGGTCGCGGCAAACGACGGCATCATGCCGCAGACCATAGAGTCCATCAACCACGCCAAGGCGGCCAACATCCCCATCGTCGTGG
>CAUAHS010000196.1 GCA_958428885.1 uncultured Eubacteriales bacterium | reverse complement strand
CCATCCTGAAATTCCTGGGCTTTGAGCAGATCCTGAAGAACAGCCTCACCGGCCTGCCCATCGGCGGCGGCAAGGGCGGCAGCGACTTTGACCCCAAGGGCAAGAGCGACGCCGAGGTCATGCGCTTCTGCCAGAGCTTCATGAACGAGCTCTACCGCCACATCGGCCAGTTCGTGGACATCCCGGCGGGCGACATCGGCGTCGGCGCGCGCGAGGTCGGCTATCTGTTCGGCCAGTACAAGCGCATCATGGGCACCTTCGAGGGCGGCACCATCACCGGCAAGGGCATCCCCTTCGGCGGCTCTCTGGCCCGCACTCAGGCCACCGGCTACGGCCTGTGCTACTTTGCCGAGGAGGCCATGCGCTGCATGAAGAACGACGGCTTTGCGGGCAAGACCGTGGTCGTCTCCGGCAGCGGCAACGTGGCTACATACGCGGCTGAAAAGTGCACGCAGCTCGGCGGCAAGGTCGTCGCGATGTGCGACTCCAACGGCTATGTCTACGACCCGAACGGCATCGACCTTGCGAAGATCATCGACATCAAGCAGCGCCGCCGCGCGAGGATAAAGGTCTACGCGGACGAGGTCCCCGGCAGCGAGTATCACGACGGCTGCCACGGCATCTGGGGCGTGAAGTGCGACATCGCGCTGCCCTGCGCCACGCAGAACGAGATGGACCTCGAGGGCGCCAAGACGCTCATCGCCAACGGCTGCATGGGCGTGTTCGAGGGCGCTAACATGCCTCTGACTCCGGACGCCATCGCGGCCGTGCAGGAGGCCGGACTGCTGTACAGCCCCGGCAAGGCTTCGAACGCCGGCGGCGTGGCCACCAGCGGCCTGGAGATGACCCAGAACTCCATGCGTCTGAGCTGGAGCTTCGAGGAGGTCGACGAGAAGCTGCAGGGCATCATGAAGAACATCTTCCATGCCGCCTACGACGCCTCCGTCGAGGTCGGCAAGCCCGGCGACCTGATGGTCGGCGCCAACGTGGCCGGCTTCCTGAAAGTCGCCGCCGCCATGATGGCCCAGGGCGTGGTGTAAGAAAAGCGCAAAACCCAAAGGGGACCCGGATCACCGGGTCCCCTTTTTTGCGCAAAGCGCGGGTTTACCATGTGCTCAATGGCTCCAACTCCGTCACGGACACCTCGAAGGCCACCTTATTCACCTGCAAGCCGTCAATGACTTTTATGTACGGCCGGCTCTGGATGCGGCCGCAGAGGGTGAGACGGTCGCCGACGCCGAATACGGCGGCGTCGCGGGCACGCCGGCCCCAGCAGATACAGGGGAGGTAGTCCGAGCGGCCGCAGCGCCGGTTCACGGCCAGCATGAGGTCGCAGATGTCCCGACCCTTCGGCGTGACGCGCAAATTCGGCGGCTTGCAGAGCGTGCCCGTCAGCGCGACACGGTTTAAGTCCTCGCCGTCGTCGAAGGCGATGCCCCTGGCAAAGACGGTGATGACCAGCTTTGCGCCCTCGCCGCGTTTGTTGTTGAAGGAGCGCAGCTCGCCTATTATGTGCACGGATTGCGCCTCCTGCACCGGCACGGCACTCAGAAGCGACTCCCGCGCCACCACGTTTATCCTGTCCACGGCGCCCGAGAGCCGCCGCGTCTCAATGGGGAAAATGAAAAACCGCTCTCCGCGGCTCATGTGAGAGAACGCCGGCGCGGCTGAGAGCACGCCCCGGAGCTCCGCAAGGTTTCTAATCCTGACCTCGTCCATGCCTTTGCCTCCGTATCGTCGGATGCCGTACAAAACGGCGGACGCGCCGCGCCGTCCTGTACGGGTCATAACAGCATATTCGGCGTCCGGCTTGTATATTCTCGCGCGGGGTAGTATAATATTCCCACGACGCCGAAAGGAGAAAGACAAAATGGAGCTTTCAGAAATACTTTCCCGCTGCGACCACACCCTGCTGCGCACCGACGCCGGCAGCGCTGAGATCCGCCAGCTTTGCGACGAGGCCGTGAAGTACGGCTGCGCCTCGGTCTGCATCCCGCCCTGCCACGTTCCGGGCGCCAAGAAATACCTCGACGGCCGTGTGCCGGTCTGCACGGTCATCGGCTTCCCCAACGGCTACATGACCACCGCCGCAAAGGCCTTTGAGGCCGCCGACGCCGTCGCCAAGGGCGCGGACGAGGTCGACATGGTCATCAACCTCGCCATGGTCAAGGACGGCGACTGGGACGCCGTTGCGGAGGACATCGCCGCCGTGCGCCGAGCCACCGAGGGCCACATCCTCAAGGTCATCATCGAGTGCTGCCTGCTCACGCAGGACGAAAAGCGCATGCTCTGCCGCATCGTCTCGGACTCCGGCGCGGACTTCATCAAGACCAGCACCGGCTTTTCCACCGGCGGAGCCACGCGCGAGGACGTGGCGCTGCTGCGTGCCTGCTGTGCCGACCACGTCAAGGTCAAGGCGGCCGGCGGCATAAAGACGCTTCAGGACGCGGAGGACTTCATCAACCTCGGCGCCGAGCGGCTCGGCACCAGCCGCATCGTCAAGCTGGCCATCGCCCTTGAGCAGCAGCGCGAGGATGACACGCCGGAGGGCGTCTATTGATGAACAACAGGCGTTGGGGCCGGAGGGTGACCTACCGGCCCAGCAAGGCCAGCGGCGTGTTCAGCCTGGTGTTCGGCTGCATCTTCGTGCTCATAGGCATCTTTGTCATCATCCCGGCCGCCGGAGCCTTCGGCATACTCTGGACGCTGATCGCCGCGGCTGGAACGGCATACAACGCCTACGTCGCCTTCGGCAAGAAATACATCGGCCCTGAGGTGCACATCGAGGACGAGACGCCCCAGTCCGAGGACCCGGAGGAGCGGCTGCGTAAATTGCGCGAGCTCTACGACCAGCGGCTCATCACTGAGGAGGAGTACGAGGCCAAGCGCCGGGAAATTTTGGGCGAACTGTAAAAAAGACTTGACAAGGCGGCGCCGGGCTGGTATAGTAACTAGGCTAAAACAAAGCAGAACGGTGTCCGCCGTCCTCACCCGGCCGCAAATGAGCGCTCCGAGGTCAATAACATACCCGCCCTCAGTGGGGGCGGCAGAGTGTTTGTGATGCGCGGATATCGGAAGGTATCCGCGTTTTTTCGCGAGTCCGGGCCTACGATTTTGTGGGAGGTGTTTTTGATAGCAGTCACAGAGTATCTGGTAAACGAGGAGATACGCGACAGAGAGGTGCGCCTTATCGGCGAGAACGGCGAGCAGCTGGGCATAATGTCCGCATCCGCCGCGCTGAACATCGCGATAGAGAAGGACCTCGATCTCGTAAAGATCGCTCCGGGCTCCAACCCGCCGGTCTGCAAGATAATGGATTACGGCAAGTACCGTTTCGAGCAGTCCAAGCGCGAGAAGGAAGCGCGGAAGAATCAGCGCGTCATAGAGATCAAGGAGATCCGCATGTCGCCGAGCATAGGCGAGAACGACTTTCTCGTGAAGCTGAAGAACGGTCAGAAGTTCCTGACCGACGGCGACAGGGTGAAGGTCACGGTCCGCTTCCGCGGCAGGGAGATGGCTCACACGAACATCGGCGAGCAGCTGCTGCGGGATTTCGCCGCCAAGTGCTCGGAGCTTGCAAACCTTGACAAGCAGCCGAAGCTGGAGGGGCGGAACATGTCCATATTCCTCTCCCCGAAGCCGCAGGCCCCCGCAAAGAAACCCGGCAAGCCCAAGGAGGAAAAGCCCCAGGCCGCCGAGGAAGCCAAAGAGTAAGTAAACCAAGGGAAGGAGCAACAAAAGCCATGCCGAAACTGAAGTCTCACAGCGGCGCGAAGAAGAGGTTCAACCTCACCAAGACCGGCAAGGTCAAGCGCGCGCACGCCTTCAAGAGCCACATTCTCACCAAGAAAGACACCAAGCGCAAGAGGGGCCTCCGTCAGGGCGCCTACGCGGACGTCACCAATGTCTCCGCGATAAAGCGTATGATTCCGTATAAATAAGAGGAGGCGTAAGAAATGGCTAGAGTCAAGGGCGCGATGATGACGCGCAAGAGAAGGAACAAGATGCTCGGTCTCGCGAAGGGCT
>CAUAHS010000195.1 GCA_958428885.1 uncultured Eubacteriales bacterium | reverse complement strand
TCGAGGTAGCGCATGATGAGGGCCGCAGCCTGGGCGCGGGTGGCGGTGGCGGTCGGCGTGACCGCGCCGTTCTCGTCGCCCTCGACGAGGCCGATGTTCATCGCCCAGGTCATGGCGTCGGTTGCCCAAGTGCTCACGCTGGAGGCATCCGGTGCTGTGATCGTGCCGCTCACCGCGGGCTCACCGGCCAGGCGGTAGAGCATCGTCACGAGCTCCTGACGGGTGATGGCCGCGTTCGGGTTCTCGCCGTCGGAGATGCCCTTCGCCGTGACCCACTCCTGGGCCTTGGCATACCAGGTAGCACCGCCGGTGGTGTCCACGCCCTCCGCGCGGGCGATGATCGTCCACACCATCGCGCGGGTCAGCGTGTCGTTTGGCGCGAACACGCCCACGTCAACGCCGTCCATCAGGCCCTTCTCGTAGACATACTTGACCGCGCTGTAATACCAGTCGCGGGTAGCCACGTCATAGAACGGGAACACCGGCGTCTCCGGAGTCTCCGGCTCACTGGGCTTGACGTCGGGCAAATTGCCCCACACGGCGGTGAAGGTGGTGTTGGAAGTTATGTCAACCGATTCCCCAGCCCTGTACGTGGCATCCCCGCTGCGCCAGCCGAGGAAGATGTACCCGCTGTTGCTCGGCGCCGCGGGGAGGGTGAAGCCCTCGCCCTTTACGACGCGATAGACCACATCCTCCGCGCCGTTGCCGGACTTGACGGTGACGAACCAGTTGTTGGGGAAGTCGCCGCTGCCCTCGATAACGTTGACAGTGTTGAAATCGTCATCGATAGTCTTGCCGTAGTCAATGTAAGAGCCGTTGTTGATGAAACGGCCGCCGCAAAGCTGAATGGTGCCGTAGTTCGTCAGCGTCACGCCCTCGGGTATGATGAGACTTTCGCCCTCGTTCAGGACAAGGACATAGTCCTTGGGGAGCGTCACATCCCCCGGCAAAGCAGCGTCGCCGTAGGCTTTTCCGGTGCTGTTGTTGAAAACCACTGCGTCAGAATTGTGTTCTTCTTCTGAATAATAGCCGTTATCCGTCACAACCCATGAATTGTCTACGTCGACTGTATATCCAGATATCGACTCCCATCCGTCGCTGTTGGACAGAGCAGTCACTATACTGTCCTCGATTATGACGGAAAAGTTGCCCATACTGTATTCGCTATAGTAGGGAAATGTGGCCATGGCAAAGTAGCCGACACATGAGGCGTACACCTCGCTGCGAACGACCTTCAGGTCTCCGTTGCCGGAATCTATGGCGGCAAACCAGTGCTCGGTATTGGCATAAACGGAACTGTCTATTATATCTACTCCTGCCCAGCCGACTATTGCATTGTAGAGACTTGAAGTGGCGTTCAGGTCTGCGCCGTTGATGCATATTTTACCATCTGAATATAGACAAGCAAACTCGGAACTGCCTTCATTTGTCGCTTTAACGTTAGCAGAACCTTTAATATCGATGCTTTTTCCTCCATACAAGGCACAGCCCTCATAGCTTTGCGCCTCAATGCTGCCGCCGTCAATATAGAGGCTGGTATTGCTGGAAATAGTATCGGACACGCTCTTGCAGTTGATAATTGAGTCTACTATTTTTAGATCGGAAGTGCTATAAATGGAGTGCGAAGCATTTTCCATCACAGTCTGAGAAGCAGACAATCTGCTGTTCTCTATGGTGAGACTGCCACCGAATGCGTATATTGATTCTTTGCCGCAGATGCAGCTGACATCTGCTCCGTTTTGCAAGGAAACAGAGCCTGAAGTGGTCTGTATGCCGATGCCGTTATTGCCCTCGGAGTGAATGTCCAGCTTGACCCCGTTGATGATAATATCTCCGCCGTTGGAAGCCGAATATATACCGCACTTGCCGTTGTAGCAGGTTATGCTGAGACTGCCTTCGCCGCTTATCGTGAGGCTATTGTTATTCGACCCAACATATATCCCGTTTGAAGAGCTGTCATTCGTGATGATTTTGTTCTCACCGACCAGGACAATTTTGAGGTCAATTTCAAGGTTATTGCCAACGGAAATGGCGTTTTGACAATGATTGATTATATCTGTGCCATAGTCAGGCAAAGTTATCGTGGCGTTTGTAAGCGTGAGAGTTTTAGAGGCTTCGTCGTATACGGCAGTACCGTCGCCGCACTGTACGGTGTTGTTTGCCGCAGTGATTATGTTTGTGTCGTTTACCAAAAGTTTGCCGGACAATGAATCGTAAGCCCCCGCGCCGACGCAGAGGAGCAGGGCAAATACCGCGGTGAGGAGTGCGAGCATCAAAATCCTTCGTTTCATGATATCCCTCCCTGAGTAGTCACAAGTTTAACACGCCGTTGAGCGGAGCCGCTCAACGCAGACAGCCCATGGGCTGTCTGATTATCTTTATTTACCTTATCATAAATCCCGCGGCTTTACAAGCTATTACCAGCGCTACTTCCCCTGCGAGCCGAGATAGCGGCGTATCTCCTCCTCGACGGCGCGGACCTCCTCCTCAAAGTTCTGCGAGCTCACGCGCATCGCGCCGTTGCCGAGGATTATCAGCTGCTCCGTCGTGTCCGAGGTCACGACGCGGGTGGTGTATTTTTTTGCTATCTCGTGCGTCGCCTTTTCGATGTACATGTCCGCCGTCTCTGCCTCCTTGGTGTACACGACGTAGAGATTGTGGTATTTCTCAACCTCGCGCTCGCCGCCCTTGACCTTGTAGGCGTCGAAAACCAGTATCGGCACAATCTGCCGGTAGCCCGCGTAGTTGCAGAGGATGTCCATCAGCCGCTGCCGTGCCGCGTCGAGGTTGCCCTCGGCTATCTCCCGCAGGCTGTCCCAGGCGAAGATGACGTTGTAGCCGTCCACCAGCAGGTGTTCCGGACCGTCCGGGGAGCGCTTTGCCGGGGTACGGCGCAGGTTCGGGCTCTCCGGACGTCTCGCCGGGCGCATCGCCTGCACCGGGTCACGGCGTACCGGGCCATAGGTGCGCTCGAAGATGGCCATGAGCTCCTTGTCCGTGGCCAGCATGTTCCTGTACGCCGCCGCGCGTTCGATGCGCGCCTCCTCCGGCTCCCGGGAAATGCGCCGCTCGCGCTCCAGCACGCTTGGCAGGTGCATGTGCTCCGGCACCTCGTCCCAGCGCACCACAAAGCCCGCACCGTGCGAGCAGAACACTGAGTCCGCCGTGTTCGCCGTGTCAGAGTCGGCGTCATACCCCATGGAGGCGATAATCGCCTCGGCATTATGGCACCTGGCATAGCCGCCGGGGAGGCAGGAGAGCTGACCCCGCCCCTTAGTGTACGCCGCGAGCTCCCTTGTGTAGCCCCGCAGCTCCGAGACGGGCGCACGTCCCCGGATGACAGCCGTCTCGCCCTCCGTCTCCGGCGGGGCGAACTCCGCAGAGAGCCTAGGCATATCCGCGAGCGCCCGACCCACCGCCTCGGCAGGCAGGCGCAGCGTGAACTCGTACCAGGGCTCGAGCAGCACAGCCCCGCCCTCAGCGGCTGCCGTGCGCAGACCCTGACGCACCGCGCGGTAAGTCGCCTGGCGGAAGTCCCCGCCCTCGGTGTGTTTGGGGTGCGCCCGGCCTGAGCGGAGCGTTATTCTCACATCCGTCAACGGAGCGCTGGTCAGCGGACCCAGATGCGACTTCTCCGCGAGGTGCGTTAGTATGAGCCGCTGCCAGTTTATCGCGAGCTCGTCCTCCCGGCAGTCCGAGGCGAGGACCACACCGCTCCCGGGCTCTCCCGGCTCGAGCAGCAGGTGCACCTCCGCATAATGCCGCAGCGGCTCGTAGTGGCCCACGCCCTCGACCCGGGCGCTTATCGTCTCTTTATAAAGGATGCCGCCCTCGTCAAAGACGACCTTGAGGCCGAAGCGGCGCTCGATGACGCTCTGGAGTATCTCGAGCTGCACCTCGCCCATGAGCTGCAAAAACGCCTCGCCAAGGCGCTCGTCCCAGACGACGTGCAGTGCCGGGTCCTCCTGCTCCAGCTCACGCAGCTGACGGAGCGTCGTCGCCGCATCCGCACCAGCGGGCAGGATTACCCGAT